>JAGWRJ010000312.1 GCA_028869725.1 Alphaproteobacteria bacterium
ACGGTTGCAAGTGCGCAGGTGTCGAAATGAAAGTGATCCTCAATGTCGAGTCTCTGCGTCCGCCTCGGACCGGAATCGGGATCTACACCCAGCATCTGCTCGAGCAATTGCTCCGTGGGGCTAGGGTTGATCGCGTTTGCGGGTTTTCCGGAGGGCAGATCCTCGAGACAGCGCGCCTGGAGAGTCTGTTGCTGACACTCGCGAGCGGGAGCGAGGAGGCCGCTGCACCTTCAGGGGCGCCAGGCCTGAGTCGGTTGCGCTCGGCGGTGCGGCGGATTCCGGGAGCCTATCAACTACGTCAGAATGCTCGTGAGCTTGCGATGCGGCGCGTCCTGCGCGCGCCGGCCCGAGAAGGCTTTGTCTACCACGAGCCGAACTACATACCTCTTCCTTATCCCGGGCGCCTAGTCATCACGGTCCACGACCTTTCGCATATTCGTCATCCGGAATTCCACCCTAGGGAAAGAGTGGAGTTTCTGGAAAAAAATCTCGCTGCAGGGGTGGCCCGCGCCGATCGGATTCTGGTGGACTCGCATTTCGTCGCCGATGAAGTCAAGGACGTGTTTCGACTTCCCGATGACAAGGTGGTGGTAACCCATCTTGCTGCGGAGCGAGGATTTCATCCGCGGAGTGAGGACGACGTGGGAGACACCTTGCGTGCCCATGGCCTGCGCCATCGCGGATACGTCCTTTCGGTAGGGACACTTGAGCCTCGAAAGAACCTCGAGCGCCTCGTGCAGGCTTACGAAGCGCTACCTGCTAGCTTGCGGGACGAGTGCCCGCTGGTTTTGGTGGGTGCGCGTGGCTGGCGCGACTCGCAATTTTTGTCGCGCGTGCAGGCATTAGAGGCCAAAGGTCAGGCGCGCCGACTAGGCTATGTGCCCCGGACGCAGCTCTACGATCTGTACGCCGCGGCCGCAGCGTTTGCGTATCCCTCCTTGTATGAAGGGTTTGGTCTGCCCGTGCTCGAGGCTTTCGCGAGCGGTACTCCGGTGCTTACATCTTGCACCACCTCGTTGAAGGAGGTGTCAGCAGGTTCTGCCGTGGAGGTGGATCCTCGGTCCACGGAATCTCTCGTGGAGGGGCTACGTAGCCTCGTCGGGGACCGGTCGCTGGCCGAACGCCGTGCGCGCGCTGGACTAGAGCGGGCAAAGGACTTCAGCTGGTCCAAGTGCGCGGAGCAAACCGTGGCGGTATATCGTGCCCTCAACTAAGAATTTTGCTTAGGGATGGTGTTCAAAAAGGCTGAACTGCCCCTGGCGCCGTGACGATGTGGCCAGGACAATGTGCCCATGAAACAAGCTGACCTTGGCCTGGACCTGACGAGCCGCAAGACCCGTAAGGGCAAGTTTCTGGACGAGATGGAGCGCGTGGTGCCGTGGGCACAGCTGCTGGCGCTGATCGAGCCGCATGCCCCCCGCAAGGAGCGAGGCCGCCCGCCGTTCGGTGCCGAGGTGATGCTGCGCATTCACTTCCTGCAGCAATGGTTCGGGCTGTCGGATGTGGCGATGGAAGAGGCGCTGTTCGACGTTCCGCTGTACCGACAGTTCGCCGGCCTGGGCGGCATGAACCGCCTTCCCGATCGCGTGAGCATCCTGCGGTTTCGCCATCTGCTGGAGCAGCACGAGCTGGCGCCGAAGATGCTGGAGGCGGTGAACGCCACGCTGGCGGCCAAGGGGCTGATGCTCAAGGAAGGCACGGCGGTCGATGCCTCGCTGATCGCAGCGCCCAGCTCGACGAAGAACAACACCGGCACGCGCGATCCGGAGATGCACCAAACCAAGAAGGGCAACCAGTGGTACTTCGGAATGAAGTGCCACATCGGCGTCGACGCCGACAGCGGCCTGGTGCACACCGTGATGGGCACGGCAGCCAACGTCAACGACGTGACCCAGGCGCACGCGCTGGTGCATGGCGAGGAAGCCGACGTGTTCGCCGACGCCGGCTACCAGGGCGTCGACAAGCGCGAGGACACGCAGGGCATCCGGGCGCATTGGCATGTCGCGCTGCGGCCCGGACTGCGCAGGCTGCTCGATGCGACCCACCCGAAGGACGCGATCGCCGAACAGATG
>JAGWRJ010000313.1 GCA_028869725.1 Alphaproteobacteria bacterium
AGCCGCCCACAGGAAAGGTTTCGCCTACCTCTTGGGTCGCCCTCGAATTTCACCAGTAAGACCATCTTCCTGCCGCCGGCCTCCACCAGATGTTGAGGCCCGCCGGCGCCTTAAGATCGGCGCCGCGTCTCATTTGATCTGAATCAGAGGCACATCCCGTTTCCGTCCTACTACCTTGGCCAGAGCCGAAAGGCCGCGTTGTGCCCGGGGCACTGAGCAGGAGGCCGTTGCAGACGCGGCGCGTTGGTAGAGGCAAAGCATGAGCTGGCGGATCGGAGCGGAACCATCATGAGCCTTGAGGCAAGACATGTGGTGTGCCCGCACTGCGATGCGGTCAATCGCCTTCCAGCCGGAAGGCCCGCGCAGGCGGCCAAATGCGGCCGCTGCCATCAGGCGCTGTTTACGGGCGCGCCACTCGAGGTCTCAGGTGCAGGTCTGCACAAGCACGTGCGGTCCAATCAGATTCCCGTCGTGGTCGATTTTTGGGCTCCCTGGTGCGGGCCCTGTCGCATGATGGCCCCGGCCTATGCCCAAGCCGCCCGCGAGCTGGAGCCCCAGATCAGGTTCCTCAAGCTGAACACCGAAGAGGATCAGGCGGTCGCACAGCAGTTCAATATCCGTTCAATTCCGACTCTGATCCTGTTCCGCAACGGCGAGGTCGCCGCACGCATGAGCGGAGCCCTGGATGGTCCGTCTCTGCGCCAGTGGATCGCGTCGCACGCAGCCTGACGCACGAAGACGCCAACGGCCCACCTGAGCCGCTGGCATGCCACCAGCGCCCGGACCTCGTTGCCCAGAAGGCGAGCTATATCGTTGGCCACCGGGGGACCACGGGCGTATCGATCAGCCGATAAGCTCGATGTGCGCCCTGCCTCCATGGACAGCATCGACAACAAGCCGGCGATCAAATGTGACGAGTCGAGCTTGATGGAAGGCGGCTGGGGCGAGCAGATAGGTGTCGGTGATCTGGCCACAATCCAACACCCGACTGCCGTCGACGAGCTTGGTGTCCAAAATACCGATATCGTCATACCAGAACTGATGACCGGGATGCGCGCACAGCGCCCGCACGTAGGGCATGATCGCCGCAGGGGTTCCGCGGGAATTGGGGTAGCGCGGATTGCCAAGAATGCGGGGCACCGCCGTCTGCGTGAGTGGACAGGTTGCCCAAGCCAGGTGCCCGACCTGCGCGAACCAGCGATGTGCGCGCTCGTGATGGACATGGTCAGGATCCAGCAGCGCGATGAGGACATTGACGTCCAAAAGATAGGTCAAGACAGATCGTCCCGCAGCTTCCGCACGTCATCCGCGGTTACAGGACGTCCCGTGGGACTAGGCGGCAGCAGGGTGAGGCCATTACGGGTCTGGGCAGGGATCGCGGACGGAGCAAGCCCGCGTCGCGCGAGATCCGATATGACCTCGCCCAGGCTGCAGTGCTGTTGCTCGGCGCGGGCCTTTGCGGCCGCCAGTACATCGTCGTCGAGAGAAAGGGTCGTCCTCATGTATCTAGCATCACGCATCACGCATCAAATGTCAAGAGCTACTCCGGAAAGCTACTCCGGAAAGATCCATGCGCTGCTCACGTTCGCTGAGCCTGGCAAATGGCGCCGCTCGCGAACGTATTCCCCGGCGCCAGCTTGTAAGGCAGGCATCCGAACCGCCTCAGCAGAACGACGGGAACGCGCGCAGCGCACCGCGGCGGCTTGGCTCACGAGGCCATCAACCGGCTACCGCTCGACACGCCTCGCAAGGCCCGTCCGTCCGAAACCCGGCGGCCAGCGGTCAGTCGCGGGCCGCCTTTGCGAGATACGCGGGGGCAAGTGTTCGAAATTTCCGCGCCCAGGGCAGAAGCGTCGGATAAAACTGCACGAAGGTCGTATCCACGGCCCCATGCGCCGTGTGACACGCATAGCAGGGCCTTGCCTGGGAGATCGCCGCGGCAGGCTTGTGAGCGTCGCCAAAGGCGTAGAACGCCCATCCGCCGCGGCCGGCATCCTTCACATGCGCCTCTACACCCATCAAGTCTGCGGTCTGGATCTGCCCGTGCTTGAGAATGGACCGGTTGGTTGCGCCGCGACGGTTCTCGAGTACCAGCACGGTCTTGTCGGGCCAAGTGCCGGTTCTCAGAAAGGCCTGATAGGCCGCGCGTTGCACAAACACGTTGTTGAACATGTGCGGGGCGGAGGTTGAGCTTTTGGCGCTATAGCTCATATCCAGTCCTGAACTCAGAAACACCCATTGGCGGTAACCAGACGGAAAGATGAGACGACCGCTGTCATCGTAGCGTGGCGCCGGATGAGTCCCCGTCATTTTGGCGGCGCCCGTCAATCCGCCCAATGCAACCAGGGCAAGGGCGCCAACGGCAAAAGCGCGTAGTGTTCTCATGACTGCATCCTATGGTTCGCTAGAGCCAAAGCGGCTGTGCCACCGGCTCGGTGTGATGCCGAAGCGGCGCTCAAATGCGCGGCGAAACACATCGTCGCTAGCGAAACCGCAGGCGTGCGCGATGCGCGACAGCCTTCGTTCACCGCGCATCATGCGCGTTCGCGCCTCGTCCAGCCGCAGCCCTTCGAGATAGGCGGCCGGTGTTTCACCGAAGGTGGATTTGAACCGGCGCGTGAATTGCCGGCTCGACAGCCCCGTCTTTGCGGCCATCTCCTCCACGCTCCAGGTCTGCGAAAGATCAGATAATAGCGTTGTGACAAGCTCGGCAAAGCGGTCGGTTGCGCGGGTCTGGAATTTCAGCGGCTCGGAATATTGCAGCTGGCCGCCATCGCGCTTCATGTGGACGACGAGCTGACGCGCAGTGGAAAGCGCGAGCGCTGGCCCCAAGTCCTCCTCGACCAGATGTAGCGCCAGATCGATGCCAGCCGTCATACCGGCCGAGGTATAAAACCGGCCGTCCTTCACGAAGATCGCATCGGGCGTGATCTTCACCTTGGGAAATCGGCGCGCTGCATGGGCCGCATGGAACCAATGGGTCGCGGCACGCCGGCCGTCGAGCAATCCACTCGCCGCAAGTCCATAAAGACCCGTGCACACCGAGGCGATGCGGCGCGTACCCGCCCGTGTGCGCAGCCAGCTCGCCACCGCACCGTTGGTGTCGGGTTCGCGCAGGCCCGGCCCGCCCGGCACCACGATGGTGTCGAATGCGGGAGCATCCATCAGCGTCGCATCCGGCACCAGACGCAGACCTGATTCGGCGCGAAACGGCTGCGCCGATAGCCCAATTACGCAGGTCTCATACCGATCGGAGCGCGTACGCCAGTCATTGCCGCCCGCGACATAGAACGTGTCCAGCACGCCGGTGAGATCAAGCGCCGCGACACCGTCAAACCCGATCAGACCGATACGTCTGGGGGCGGTGTTCGAGCTGCGCGCGGTCGGGATGGACATGCGCGTTGATACCTCACAGATGTTCTGTCCCTTATGACATAGTTCCGACGATTTCGGACAATCTGAGCGGACGAGTTTGAGCCGACCAAAGGGTCCGGTTCCCGACACAAGGTGGCTACGCGGAAAACAAGTTCGCCGTCATAGGACACCGCAGATGCGGCCGCTGCGCCCATGCGTGGCAAGGCTGCCCGACGCGGTCACAGGAGAGAGCAAGGCTCCGGCGGGCGGGGAATAAACCGGACCAGTCTCAATGGCCCTCAAAGGCCACCAACGCCGAGACATCCTTGCCAAGAGCGCGGATCTTGTCGGCCCCGCCCAACTCGGGCAGATCGATGACAAAGGCACAGCCCACGACATGGGCCCCGGCCCGCTCAAGCAGCTTGATGGCGGCAAAGGCTGTGCCGCCGGTCGCGATCAAATCGTCCACAACGATGACCTTTTCGCCCTTCTTGACGGCATCGGCATGGATCTCGACGCGGTCTTTGCCGTATTCGAGATCGTAATCCTCTCCGATCACCGTGTGCGGCAGCTTGCCTTTCTTGCGCACAGGCACAAAGCCCACGGACAACTGATGGGCAACCGCGCCACCCAGAATGAACCCGCGCGCTTCAATGCCCGCAACCGCATCGATCTTGACGCCGGCATAAGGCTGAACAAGCGCATCGACCGCAGCGCGAAAGGCCCGCGGATTACCGAGAAGCGTCGTGATGTCACGAAACATGATTCCCGGCTTGGGGTAATCAGGAATGGTGCGAATGGCACTTTTGAAATTCATCGTTCAATTCCTTTCGAGCAGACCTGTGCGCCCGAGCTACTTCAGCACCCTGCCTGCTACCGCATCGAGCTTGGCAAAGAGCGCCGCATCGCGCTTGTCCTTGTGGGTGATGATGGCGGTATCGAGCGCATTGTCGATGCCAGGCGAGGGCGTACGCTTGGGGCCCAGCCGGGGAGCTACGTGGCGGACGAGATCGCGGGCGTGATCGGCATTGGAGGACAGCACCTTCACCACCTGATCGACCGTGACATGCTCATGATCCTCATGCCAGCAGTCGAAATCGGTGACCATGGCGACCAGGCCATAGGGAAGCTCGGCCTCACGGGCAAGCTTGGCTTCGGGCATCGCCGTCATGCCGATCACCGAGCAGCCCCAGCTGCGGTAGAGGTTGCTCTCGGCCAGGGTCGAAAACTGCGGGCCCTCCATCGCCAGATAGGTGCCACCCACACTGTGCGGAATCTTCGCCTCGGCGCAGGCTTCGGCGAGAGCACGGGTCAGCTTGGGACAGACCGGATGGGCCAGCGAGACATGGGCGACAAAGCCCGCACCGAAAAATGTCTTTTCCCGGTTGTGGGTGCGGTCGATGAACTGGTCGACCAGAACGAAGGTGCCAGGCGGCAGCTCTTCACGGAATGAACCACAGGCCGACAGTGAAATCACATCGGTGACGCCAGCCCGCTTCAAGGCATCGATATTGGCGCGGTAATTGATCGTGGTCGGGGTCTGGACATGACCACGCCCGTGCCGCGGCAGGAACACCATGTCAACGCCATCGAGCGTGCCAAAGAGGAGTTCGTCAGAGGGTTCACCCCACGGACTGGGCACGCGTTCCCAGCGCGCATGCGCAAGGCCCTCAATGTCATAGACACCACTGCCGCCAATGATGCCAAGAACGGTTCTGCTCATGAAAAAAGGCCCCGAAACCTCGTGGTTCGGGGCCTTTTAGCATGGAAACGGGGCCGCGCCAGATCTTCTGTCGGCGCGGCAACCTGAAGGCTCAGTGCATGTCCTTCCAGATCCTCCGGTAGGACAGATAAAGCAGACCCGAAAGCACCACGAGGAAGATCATGACCTCAAAACCGACGCGCTTGCGCTGGTCGAGCTTGGGCTCCGCACACCACATGAGGAAGGTGGCAACGTCATGGGCTTCCTGGTCCAGCGTCGCCTTGGTGCCGTCGGTATAGGTCACCGAGCCGTCGGTCAAAGGCGGTGGCATGGAGATGTTCCAGCCCGGAAACCACGGGTTGAAATACTTGCCCTCAACCACCTTGAAGCCTGGTGGCGGCTTCAGATGAAACCCCGTCACAATCGAATAGATCCGGGCCGGCCCGCCATCAAGCGCCTTGGCCAGAAGTGACATGTCCGGCGGCAGCGCCCCATTATTGGCCGTACGCGCCGCCTCCTCATTGGGAAAGGGCGGCGGGAAATGGTCGGCCGGGATGGCCGAACGCATCAGGGGCTGACCATTGGCGTCGGTAGTCTGACCCTTGCTGTTGGGACCGGCTGGTACCTGGTAGCTGGCAGCAATGGCCTTGACCTGCGCCGCCGTAAAGTCCGGTCCGCCAGGGTTACCGAGATCATGGAAGGCAACAAGGTTCATGCTGTGGCAGGCAGAACAGACTTCCTTATAGACCTGGAAGCCGCGCTGCAGCGCCGCCTTGTTGTAGGTCCCGAACATGCCCTGGAAGGAGAACGAGACATCCTTCGGCGGCAGCGCCTCACCGACCGGAACCTTGGTCAGGTCAGGCTGCGCATCCTGCGCGGTGGCCGTCACAGAGGCCCCTGCCCACAGTGCGGCGATGACAAGACCCGCTCCCACTGCAAGTCCGAGGCGTTGAGCAATACGCATGCGCAAATCTCCTTACTCGGCCGGAGCCGCGGTCGCACGATCACCAAGTACCGCTTTGGAAATGCTTTCCGGCAGCGGCAGTGGATGTTCGATGAGACCGACGATGGGCAGGATCAGCCAGAAAAAGCCGTAGTAATAGAGCGTCGCAACACGCGCCACCCACAGCAGCGGAATCTGTGCCCCACCAATGTGCCAGACCGCCTGCGGCTCCTTTGATCCCAGATAGCCGAGCAGAATGCACACCGCCACGAGCACCCAGAAGAAGGGGCGCAGCATCGGGCGGAAGCGCAGCGAGCGGACGCGGCTGGTATCGAGCCAGGGAATGAGCGCCAGCGTGAGGATGGCGCCGAACAGCACGATCACGCCCAGCAGCTTCTGCGGTACGGCGCGCAGCATCGCGTAGAACGGCAGGAGATACCATTCCGGCACGATATGCGGCGGGGTCTGCAGCGGATTGGCGACGAAGTAGTTGTCCGGATTGGCTACGAAATTGGGCTTGAAGAAGACGAGATAGGCAAAAAGGATCGCAAACAGCGAGATAAAGAAGGCGTCCTTCACCGTGTAATAGGGGTGGAAGGGCACGGTGTCCTGCGGACCCTTAACGTCGATGCCGAGTGGGTTGTTGTTACCGGGCACATGCAGCGCCCAGATGTGCAGCCCGACCACGCCCGCAATCACGAAGGGCAGCAGATAGTGCAGCGAGAAGAAACGGTTCAGCGTCGGACCACCCACCGCATAGCCACCCCACAGCCAGGTGGTGATCGCCGTACCGGCATGCGGCACCACCTGATCGATCGAGGAGAACAGGTTCGTGATCACGGTGGCGCCCCAGAACGACATCTGGCCCCAGGGCAGCACATAACCGAAGAAGGCCGTTGCCATCATCAGGAGGTAGATGATGACACCAAGGATCCACAGCACCTCGCGCGGCGCCTTGTAGGATCCGTAATAGAGGCCACGGAACATGTGAACATAGACCGCGAGGAAGAACATCGACGCGCCATTGGCGTGCAGATAGCGCAGCAGCCACCCGTAATTAACGTCGCGCATGATGTTCTCGACACTGTCGAAGGCCATCTTGTCGCTGGGGATGTAGTGCATCGCCAGCACAATGCCCGTGAGGATCTGCACGCCCAGACAGAAGGTGAGGATCGCGCCGAACGCGTACCACACGTTGAGATTTCTGGGCGTTGGGAACGAGATCATCGTGTCATGCGCAAAGCGCAGAAGCGGAAGACGCGTATCAAGCCAGCGCGTCAGTCCGTTCGAAGGTGTGTAGTTCGAATGGCCGGCCATTCTGTACTCCTCAGCCGATCGTGATTCTGGAATCATTCAGGAAGGCGGAAGGCAACACCACAGTATTTTGCGGTGCCAGGTCTCGGCGAGAGCGCCCTGACCTGTCCGCGCCTGAACTGAGGCGCGAACCGGCCTGACCGCCATGTTCCCCGTCGCCGAAGCGGGAACTTGAGCTGGAACAGATGCCGATGCTCTTGGAAGCGCGGGCAGAGGCCGCGCCCCGGTGCAGGGAATCTGAACCGGAAGGAGAAGACAGCAAAACTCCGACCGCCGCAAACGCGCCAGTTTCGCGATAGAGGAAATCGCGGCGATTGGCATTGGCCGCTGTCATGACTGCCACGGGTCCACCCTCTGACGGGCTCGGGCCGGGTATTGCGAAAAGAGTTGAGCACCTGCCCCCGGATTACCGGCGCCCCCTCGAAGCTGAGGTAAAATAGTCAGTAGCTCCCGGAGGGTCTTGCGGCACGATGCCGCAGAAAAGCCTAAATCTGCCCGAGCCTTGCGGGTCGCGGGCGCAATCCACAACTGATGGATGGCGAGCCCCTGTCAACGTGGCGCACCCTGCCCCTCGAAGAGGGAAAGAGGCAGGCCCGACGGATGCACCCGGGCTCTGATTCTGTTGCGCGGGCCAGCCTCGCGAGCGCAGGACAGCGCCGAAGGCCAAGACGGTGTGAAAGCTTGAGCCGTGCTAGAGAACCCTAATGGCCCCCCTCTACCTTGCCCTTTACCAGCCCGACATCCCGCAGAACGCCGGCAGCCTGATGCGCCTTTCGGCCTGTCTTGGCATCACCCTCGAGATCATCGAACCGGCCGGCTTTACGCTCAGCGACCGCGCTCTGAAGCGCGCCGGCATGGACTACATTGAGCTTGCCGATGTGGTGCGCCATCTTTCCTGGGACACCTTCCTGAGCGCCGTGCGCGCCCGCGGGAGCCGGCTCATTCTCTTGACGGCCCATAGTCCGGTTTCCTACACCGAATTCGACTTTTTCCCCGGCGACACACTGCTTGTCGGGCGAGAAAGTGCCGGGGCTCCTGCCGAGGTTCATGCGGCGGCCGATGCGCGGCTCAAGATTGCGCAGCGGTCTCACACGCGCTCGCTCAACGTGGCCCAGGCTGCGGCCATGGTGGTGGGTGAAGCGCTGCGCCAAACGAAGGGGTTTCCCGCATGAGCGACGACAGGGTGCTCGAGGCACGCAAGCAGACCGCACGCATATGGTTCGAGACGCTGCGCGATCAGATCTGTGCGGCCTTCGAGGCACTCGAAGACGAGCTGACCGGCACCCTGAGCGATCAGCCGCCGGGACGCTTCGTGCGCAAGCCGTGGCAGCGGCCCGCCGAAGACGCCCACGATGCCGGCGGCGGCGTCATGGCCCTCATGCATGGTCGCGTCTTCGAAAAGGTCGGGGTCAATGTCTCGACCGTCTATGGCCGGTTCAGCCCGGATTTCGCCAAACAGATTCAGGGTGCAGAGGAGGATCCGCGCTTCTGGGCAAGCGGCATCTCGCTCGTCGCCCACATGCAGAACCCCCTGGTGCCGGCCGTGCACATGAACACCCGGCATATCGTGACCACCAAGGGCTGGTTTGGCGGTGGCGCCGATCTCACGCCCATGTTCGACGACCCAAAGGCCGCAGCGTTTTTTCATGCCGGGCTGAAGCGGGCCTGTGATGCCCATGATCAGGGCTATTACCCCCGCTTCAAGGCATGGTGTGACGAGTACTTCTATCTGCCCCATCGCGGTGAACCGCGCGGGGCCGGCGGGATCTTCTTCGACCACCTCGACAGCGGCAATTGGGACGCCGATTTTGCCTTTACCAAGGACGTGGGGCTCGCATTTGTGAACACCTATCCCCACATCGTCAGAGAGAACATGAACCGGTCCTGGAGCCCGGCAGAACGGACCCACCAGCTCGTCAGACGTGGCCGCTATGTCGAATTCAACCTGCTCTATGACCGGGGAACCACTTTTGGCCTTAAGACCGGCGGCAATGTGGAGGCCATCTTGATGTCACTTCCCCCGCACGCAAGCTGGCCCTGACCCGGGTTTGAGGACATCTTGCACGGACAGCTCACCTCAGCCTTCGCAGCTCTGCTCCAGGTCATCCTGATCGATCTGGTGCTGGCGGGCGATAATGCCGTCGTCATCGGCACGGCAGCTGGACGTCTGTCGAAAGCCCGGCGCAACAAGGTGGTGTTCTGGGGCATGTCGCTCGCCGTCGTGCTGCGCATCGGGCTTGCTCTCATTGCAGCCAGCGTGCTCGACATACTGGGCCTGATGCTCGCCGGCGGACTGCTGCTGCTCTGGGTCGCATGGCGCCTCTACCGCGACATCGTGGCCCATCACGCCGCGCGCCGCAGGCAGGCCGACGGCCAGGAGCCGGCGCTCAATCCGCTGGATGGCACCTCGGCCATGCGCAAGGCGATCTTCCGTATCGCCATCGCCGACATTTCGATGTCGCTCGACAACGTTCTCGCGGTTGCCGGCGCAGCGATGGGCCATCTTTGGGTCCTGGTCGTCGGACTACTCTTGTCGATTGCCCTGACCGGCGTTGCCGCCACCGCCATTGCCGCACTGCTGCGCCGCCATCCCTCGCTCAACTATGCGGGCCTGCTCATCATCCTCTATGTCGCCGTGCGGATGATCTGGCAGGGCGCCCTCACTGTTCTGCACGTGATCGTGTAAGAGATTACGAGAGCCGCAGCAGCAGCGCGGTTGCGTCGTCACTTCGTTTGAAGCGTGGAAAGCGCACGCCGTCAGGATCGCCGTCTTCAGTACGGCGCAATTCCTCGCCAAGACCGCTGAGGCCCGCGCCGGCTCTACGGATCAGCCCGTCAAGATCGTAAAGACCATACTCGCTTACGAGCGCGAGAAAGCCGTCGCTCGCCAAGAGGATTTGCGTATCCTTGGGAAGCGCAAGGCGCCTTGTGCGCACCTGTCCTATTGCGGCGCGATGCGGACCAAAGAGAAACGCCCCCTCCTTGGTGTTGACGCGGTTGCGCGCCCGACGCAGTGCAGGCAGGAACTCGGCGCGGGAGGGTCCTTGCGTCGGCGCAAGCTTCGTGCGCGCGGCAAGGGCGGCAACGCGTTCGCGCTCGGCCTGTTTGGTATCGAGCGCGTCACCTACGATGATGGCAGGTTTGCCAGGCACTGCGATCAGCGCCGCGCAGTCACCGAACCACAGGGCGTCGATGCCATCGCCGGCATCAACACACAGCATCATCGAGGCAAAGGGAATTTCCCAGGTCTCTTGTGGCTCACGGCGCCGCAGCGCGGAAAATGACCGCTCCGCATCCACCAGCGCCGCGTCTACTGCCTCTGCGCCCGACAGACCAGCTTCAAGATGCGCCATCAGGCGATTGGCACCAAACCGCGCAACCCAGGCCGCGTCGCTGGCTCCCGGCAGCAGTGGGTCGCCCAGGCTCGTGG
>JAGWRJ010000314.1 GCA_028869725.1 Alphaproteobacteria bacterium
AATAACGCGGGCGAGAGGATCGGCCATCAATACCGGGGCGCAATCGGCGGTCAGGATGGCAAGCGCGATGCCGGCGCGGTCGGTCACGAGGCCATCGGCCTTTGGTCCGTTGCCAAGCTCCCAGGGCGCCTGTACCTGAACGGCTTCGGCGCTATGAAACTGATGGGCGTTGACGAGGCTTTGGCTGCCCAGGCTTTCTGCCACCCGGCGGCGGTTCTCCCGCACGCAGTCAAGCGCATCCTGCGAGCCCGGCCCTCCGTTGAGACTGGCATAAATGCCTTCGCTGACCCCTCCGCGACGGCCGAAGAAGCCGTGTGCAATGCCGTCGCCGCGAACGACCCTGGCCTCAAGTTTCAAGATCTCGTCACTCATGGCAGGGCATCCTTTCGACCGGGGAAGGACCGGCATTGCCGGGCGCGGGCATGGGCCGGGGCCTTCTCAAAAGCCGTCCGGCCTGGGCGCGTGTTGAGGCAGGAGCGCCAGTGCCTTGAACAGTTGACCCATCTGGTCTTCGGCGCACAGGCGGTTGAGCTGGCGGCTGAGAACATGCGCCGCATCGGGTGCGGCTCGGGTCAAAGCGGCACACCGCTGCCTGAGGCCAAGTGCGTCCAGGAACGCGCCCTGGGCACACGGCCCGTATACGGCCGCTCCGCCGTGACGGGCGGCTGCGGCGAGGGCCCCAAAGTCGACGTGGGCGGTCAGATCAGCCTCACCCGGTGTCTCGAGTACCGGTACATAGGCATGTGCCTTGAGCGCCTGGAGCGTATCGGCATAGCCGGCTGTTGTTCCATATCCGTAGTCGATGATGAGCGCCGCTCCGCCCTGGCGGGCGATCGCGCTGGCGAGATGTTCGCACAGTGCAAGACCCAAGGGGCAGATCTCGAACAGGTCACCTTCTGACGGGGGCATGCGGCCCGGCATGGGGACCAGCGCCTGCGCCGGCATCGGCGCAACGGCAAATCCAAGTTCTCCCTCTGGTGTCAGCGCCAGGACGCGCTCGTGCCAGTGTTCGCCCAGGCGCAGGAACTGGCGTATGGGCAAGGCATCAAAGAATTCATTGGCCAGTACGAACAGAGGTCCGCTTACCTCCTCGATGTCGAGGCTTGGCCGCCAGCTGATACGTGCGGGAGCGCTCGCGAGGCGCTGCTGCTGAAGTCCGCGCAAGGTGGGGCTGGCCTCGACGAGAACGACATCGGCGGCGGCAAGAAAATCGGGCGCGACCATGGCCGCCGCGCGCAGCACGTCGGCCATCATGGTGCCGCGCCCGGGGCCCAGCTCGATCAGCGTGAGCGGGGCAGGTGCGCCCTGGTCGCGCCAGACCTGCACCAGCCAGAGGCCCAGGAGTTCGCCAAACATCTGGCTGATTTCGGGTGCAGTGATGAAATCGCCTGTCTCACCGAACGGATCGCGCCGGGCGTAATAGCCGTGTTCGGGATCCATCAGTGCCAGCGCCATGAACTGTGCCACCGAGAGCGGACCTTGTGCCGCAATCAGGCCCTTCAGCCGATCGGACAGCGCGTTCACCCCCGCGATTGCTCCCCGGTCTTTTTGACCGCCCCTGGTGCCCCGGGCGCGGGGCGCAGTGCCCGCCAGAAAAAATAGGCCGAAGCGATGATCATGACGGACGACAACGCCTGGCCCATGGTGATGGGGCCGAGGAAGGGGGCATCCGGTTCGCGGTACATCTCGACGAAGCTGCGAAATAGGCCATAGCCAAGCAGAAACGCGGCGATGGTCAGGCCCGGTTTTTCGTGCCAGCGGAACCTGCGCAGTCCCAGCTGCAGGATGACGAAGAGCGCGATGCCCTCGAGCCCTGCCTCGTAAAGTTGGCTCGGATGGCGGGGGATGTCGCCGCCACGCGGGAAGATCATGGCCCAGGGTACGTTGGTCGGCCGGCCCCAGAGCTCGTCGTTGATGAAATTGGCGATGCGGCCGAAAAACAGCCCGATGGGGGCGACACTGGCCACCAGATCACCCAGCTGCAGGGCGTTCAGCTTCTGGCGTGCACTGAAGACGGAAATGGCGATGGCAACGCCGATCAGCCCGCCATGGAAGGACATGCCGCCCTGCCAGGCCGCGAAGATCTTGACCGGGTCGGTGAGAAATCCGCCAGGCAGTCCATAGCAGTAGGGATAGCCGTGATCGCCCGAGCACAGGATTACGCCGTAAAACAGCACCCAGCCCAGCCGGCCGCCCAGAATGACGCCGAATGTCGCCCATACCACAAGATCCCCGATCTGCTCGGCATTGGCCGGGGCCGAGCCGTAAAACGGTGCGTTGGTCCACAGCGAGCGCTGCGCCAGTTGCCGCAGGATCAGCCACCAGCCCAGCAGCAGGCCCGCAATATAGGCCAGAGCGTACCAGCGGATTGCGATCGGCCCGAGTTGAAGGGCGACGGGATTGATCTGGGGATAGGGCAGGAGAGCTTCGACGAGAGGAAGATGCATTATGGCAAAGTTGATGGGTGGCAGGGTCTACTCATAGGCGATTTTGGCCCTATTCGCTATTGGCGCCGAATTCATTATGTCTAGGTAAAGCAGGAGGTGCCCATGCAGAGCGACAATCCCATCCTTGACGGGCTCGCCCGCCTGTTCAGCGACGCGGCCGGTGCGGCCCAGTCGGTGAAGAATGAAGCCGATACCTTCATGCGTCACCGCCTGGAGAAGCTGGTGACGGACATGGATTTCGTTCCGCGAGAGGAATTCGAGGCGGTTCGCGCCATGGCGCAGAAGGCACGCGAGGAAAATGACGCGCTGGAAAAGCGCATCGCGGCGCTTGAGGCCCGTCTGGGTGGTGAAGCGGGCGTCTAGGGGCGCAGATCGCCCCTCGCCCACGCGCCTGGACCTAAAGCTGTGAATTGCGTGCATGGTGCTGGCAGGACGGGCTTCGGACTCTTGTGCAGCCGCAAAATCCTGTGTCAGGTTGACCTCAGGGTGCTTCGTTTTGTGTCAGATGCGGCAGCAGCCGTCACCCTGAGGAGTACGGGAATGAGCCTTGCCTATCGGGAAGACGCCGCACCGGGCGATCATCCGCTCGACATGCTGGAGCGCAGCGTCGAGGACAATGGCTGGCCATTCGAGCGAACCGGACGGGACGAACTCAACCTCTCGGTGGCCGGCCGCTGGTGTGACCATCATTTCAGCTTCACCTGGCGCGAGGACCTGCAGTCGCTGCATCTGTCGAGCGCCTTTGACATGCGGGTAGAACCCACGCGCCGGCAGGAAGTAGCCAATCTGCTGGTGCATGTGAATGCCAAGCTGTGGATCGGGCATTTCGACCTGTGGCCAGAGGACGGTACGCTCATCTACCGCCATGCCATGATCTTCCCGGAGGCGCTGGCCAGTGCCACCCAGTGTGAAGCCCTTCTCAACCTCGCGGTGGAAGCCTGCGAATACTATTACCCGGCCTTCCAGTTCGTGCTGTGGGGGGGCAAGACGGCGCAGGAGGCGATTGCCGCCGCTGTGCTCGAATGCGCAGGCGAGGCCTGATGGCAGCGTCTGCGGCACCTATCCTTCTGATCGGGGCCGGACGCATGGGCGGAGCCTTGCTGCGTGGCTGGCAGGCACGCGGCATTGGACCGCTCATGGTCGTTGAACCCAATCCCGGCGCATCCCTTCTTGCACTGGCACGATCGGCGAACATCCGCGTAATCGGAGGTGCAGCGCAGGCGCCTGAACGTCTGCGCGCCTGCGTCATTGCCATCAAACCCCAGATTCTGCGCACGGAGGCGGCACATCTGGCGCCTATTGCAAGGACTGGCACACTGATGCTGTCGATTGCGGCCGGCACCTCGATCGCCACCTTGCGCAAGCACTTTGGCCGATCCGCGCGCATCATCCGTGCCATGCCCAATACGCCAGGCGCAATCGGCCAGGGGATTTCGTCGCTTTATGCGCCCGCAGCAATTGCGCCGCGGGAGCGCAAGCTCGCCCAGTCTCTGCTTGCGCCGCTGGGCGAGACCGTATGGGTGAACAAGGAAGCCCTGATCGATGCGACGACGGCGGTGTCCGGTTCAGGTCCTGCCTATGTGTTCTATCTGGTTGAGGCATTGGCCGAGGCCGGTCGTGCGATCGGCCTTCCCCAGGCGATTGCGGAGCAGCTGGCACGGGCGACGATCATGGGCGCAGGCGCATTACTGGCTGCGGACGCAAGGCCGCCTGAGGCACTGCGTCGGGATGTTACGAGCCCGGGTGGTACCACGGAAGCAGCGCTGAAGGTGCTGATGGCCGATGACGGGCTGGCGCAGCTGATGCGCGCGGCTGTGGCTGCAGCCAACCGGCGCGCCAAAGAGCTCGCGGGCTGACACAAACGCGGCATATACGTGACCGATTGCGCGCCCATCGTTGATGCGCACAAGGCCCGCGCGCTGGGACTATAGTCCCGTGGCAGATGCGCACGCAGCCATGCGCAGCTCTTGAACCAGCTCCGGGCTCGGGCAAACATGGCCCATGCCCGCGAAACGCACCACTTCCAAATCCCGCAAGGCGCGCGTGCTTAGCCCGTCGGTGCGCGCGCGGCGTCCGGCACGCACCGATACTGATCCAGGCGCAGGTCCGTCAGCAGATCCCAGGCAGCGTCTTGGCGCAGCTGCACTGAAGCTACTGGCCAAGACGCCCTGGAACGAGCTGCAGCTGACGAAGGTGGCGCGTACAGCCGGTGTACCGCGTGGTGAGCTTTTGACGCTATGTCCGTCCAAGGTGGAGCTCGTGTCGCTGATCCTGACCGAGCTCGCGCGTAAGGCAGACGCGCGATATATGGCCGAGGCCGGCGCCGATGCTCATGATCGGCTGTTCGATGTGGCCATGAGCTGGTTCGAGGCGCTTGCACCGGACAAGCGGGCGTTGGCTGCGCTCTATGCAGGACTGAAGCGCGATCCGGTGACGGTCCTTGCCGCACGCTCGGGATTTGCCGCTGTGGCCAGATGGCTGATGACGCTGGCGGACGCAGATCAGGGACCATGGGTGAGCGCCCGCAGCCTCGCCTTTGCACTTGTGCTCTTTCGGGTGCTGCCGGTCTGGCTTGACGATGATGCGGACCTGAGCCGGACCATGGCCCGGCTCGATAGCGATCTGCGCCGTGCTGACAGTTTCTTTGAGCGCTTTGCACCGCGCTGAGGGGCGCTGGCTGTCTACACCGGCAGGCGGACGATGGCCCGCAGGCCGCCCAGGGGGCTGTCATCGAGCGTAAGTTCGCCGCCATGTGCGCGGGCGATGTCGCGGGCAATCGCAAGGCCAAGACCGGAACCACCGGCCTGCAGATTGCGCCCCTCGTCCAGACGATGGAAAGGACGGAAGGCCTCTTCGCGGCGGGCCGCGGGAATGCCCGGACCATCATCGTCGATGATGATGTCGATGAAGCGCCGCTCATCGGTTCCATGCGCCACGAGGCTCACCTTCGCATGCGTGCCATGCTTGAGGGCATTGTCGATGAGATTGTTCAGGCAGCGTCGCAAGGCGTGGCGCTTGACCGGTAGAGTGAGCCGATCCGTCAACTGCATCGTGATGCGGTCGGCGGCCTTGCCTCGTGCCGCAGCATCACAGGTCTCGCGGATAAGCAGTGCCAGATCGGTGTCGGTCGCAGCTTCCCCGCCTTCACCGCGGGCAAATTCGAGATAGCCCTCGAGCATATGCTCCATTTCGACGATATCTTCGCGCAAGGGAGCTGCGTCAGCCTCATTCATCATCGCCAGCTGCAGCTTCATGCGGGTGAGGGGCGTCTTCAGATCGTGACTGACCGCCGCCAGCATTTCGGTGCGTTGCTGCAGGAAACGCTCGATGCGCGCGCGCATCGTGATGAAGGCCTCGGCGGCACGGCGGACTTCGCTGGCACCGCGGGGGCGGAAGTCGGGCACGGGGCGGCCACGGCCGAAGGCTTCAGCGGCCAGTGCCAGTCTTTCGATCGGACGGACCTGATTGCGCAGAAAGATGATGGCGATCGCCAGCAGGATGAGCGCTGACACCACCATCCACAGGATGAAGATCTCGGCCTTGCCGGCGAAGACGCGTTCTGAGGGAATCAGCAGGCGCAAGGTACCGTTCTTCAGATCAACGCTGATGTCCACGTAACGCCCGATCACGCGCGACGAAAAGGCATGGTCCTCGCCCAGCTGATTTTCGAAGGCATAGGTCAGGATATCGTTGATGTGCGGGGCGCTGTGACGTACCGGCAGACGCAGATGCTGCCCGGGAAGGAACGAGATCTGGTAGCCCATGTTGCGCGCCGCCATGTCGAGCAAGGCCGAGCGCGTGGCGGGATCAGGATGGGTTTCGACAAGGTTGACGAGGAAAGCGACCTCGCCGGCAACGCCCTGGCTCATATGCCGGG
>JAGWRJ010000315.1 GCA_028869725.1 Alphaproteobacteria bacterium
ACGTGCCAGGGAGCCGCAGCGCAGCTTCCGGCTCAAGGCTGTTCTCAAGCGAAGCATTCCTGCCGAGCGCTGGGGCGACTTCGAATTTAGCCTTCTCTGCATGCGGTCTGCACGCGCGACGAACGCGAGGCATACCTGCGCAAGACCGATCCCGCCTGACCCGAGCGGACTTTTGCTACTGACCAATCCTGGACAGAGAGAGCCGCACGAGAAAGGCAGCCTTTGCCTGTCGCCGGCGCGGCGTGCGTGCCGATGCCAACCACACGCTGCGATCAACATCTTGCGTCAGAACGGCGCGTCTACGTGCCTGGAAGACGGAGCTCGGGCCTTGAGTGAGCTTTGAACTGGAGGGAAGCTTCTGCTCCGCGAAAAATCCATGGCTGAAGCCGTAGGAAAGAAGTTGAACAAGTAGGCTCACGCTTTTGTGTGGTGGAGCAACTCCCGCCTCACGCGCCGGTGGCATAGCCTGTGTTTGAGGATTTGTGAGGGGCTGTCGTGCAGGTAGGAAAGCTATGCATCTGCGGTGTTGGAGCTGTTCTTGTTGCTGTCGGGGTGATCGGCGGTGCGAGCGCCGACACGGTGCAGAGCGCGGACGCCCGCTTCAAGGCGATCTATACCCGTGAATGGAACTGGCGGGTAAAGCAGATGCTCGCCAGTGACGGCGAACGCAACACCGTACCCGATCATCTGCCGCACGTTGATGCTGCTACACAGGCGATGCGTCTGGCTTATTGGCAGAAGGTGATGAGGAAACTTGACGCCATCGCCTACAACCAGCTCTCTGCCAAGCAACAGATCAATTATGATGTGTACAAGCCGCAGATCCAGGTGCTTATCAATAATGAGCGCTTTCGCGACTACGAAATGCCGCTCAAGGCAGGCAGCAATTTCTGGAGCCGCCTGACGACCTACCGCCATCCCTTCCAGACCGTGCAGGACTACAGGCACTGGATCGCGCAGATGCGCGACATTCCGCGCTATTTCCGCGAGGAGACCCAGAACATGCGTGCCGGTCAGGCACGTGGCTTCGATCAGCCGAAGGTGACGATGATCGGCCGTGACGCGTCATTGGAGATTACGGCAACAGCAAAGCCACAAGAAACCGGGCTCTACACGCCGTTCCGGAATATGCCATCGACGATTTCGGCTGCCGAACAGTCAAGGCTGCGCGCGGCAGCGGCTTTGGTTATCCGCAGCATTGCTCAACCTGCTTTCGCCAAACTGTACCACTACTTGCACTATGTCTATATCCCGCACTGCCGCACGAGTATTGCCGCCTACGACTTGCCGGATGGCAAGGCCTATTATCAGGCCAAAATCTTTCAGTACACCACAACCCATATGACGCCGCAGCAGATTCACGAGCTGGGACTTGCCCAAACGGCGAAGCTGCATCAGCAGATGCTCGACATTATCCATCGTATTGGCTTCAAGGGCAGCTTTGCGGAATTTCAGAACTATTTGCGTACCAACCCGAAATTCTATCCAAAAACCAAACTCGGATATCTCAAGGACGCTGCATGGATCGCCAAGGAGGTCGATGGGAAGTTGTCGCAGTTCTTTGGTCGACTGCCGCGCATGCGCTTTACCATCAAACCGGTACCAGCAGCGATCGCGCCGTTTGCGACGTCAAGTGGCGGCCCGGGCCTCTTTCTCATCAATACCTATGACCTGTCGGAGCGTCCGCTCTACAACCTCATTCCCTTGACCTTGCACGAGTCTGCGCCAGGCCATGCCTTCCAGATGGCGCTGGCGATGGAGGACAGGTCGCTTCCGGATTTCCGCCGCTATACCTATATTTCTGCGTACGGTGAGGGTTGGGCACTGTATTGCGAGTGGCTCGGCAAGGAGATGGGGATGTACAAGACGCCCTATGACCAGCTTGGCATGCTCGGCTGGCAGATCTGGCGTTCAGCGCGTCTTGTTGTCGACACGGGCATTCATACCGAAGGCTGGACGCGCACGCAGGCGGTGGATTATCTGCGCCGGTACACCTTGCTGCCCGATCATCAGATTCAGACTGAGGTCGACCGGTACATTACGTGGCCCGGTCAGGCGCTGTCCTATTACATTGGGGAGATGGCGATCCGCGAGGACCGGGCCAGGGCCGAAAAGGCGCTGGGCGCAAAATTCAACATCCGGGCCTTTGATGACGCGGTGCTGGCCCTCGGCTCCGTTCCGCTACCAGTGCTGAACCGGCACATGGACGCGTTCATCAGGCATGGCGGTATCGGTCCTTTTCCGGACGAAGAATAATGTAGGGACAAAGGCGGGGCAGACCAGCTGCTCGTGGCGTTCTGGTCGCGACAAATCCCGTACCCCCGCCAGCGCCTGAGCGATGGCCCAGGACGCGCAGAGCAGCGATGCAATACCCAAGATTATGGCGCGGGATCGCGGCAGGTTCATCCTGCAGTCTGGCGCGCGGGCTGCGCCGTGAACCTGTTCGCGGCTCTTCTGGCTAAGTCCCAAAAAGTCGGCTCCTGCCCTCAGCGGCAGTGATGGACGCTTGCCGTAGCGTCAATACCCGCATTGGCCATGCCTCAAGGGGTGCCTATCCGGGACCTTGTCGAATGCGCACAATCATCGCTAACCTGCGCTGGTCGAAGCGCGGGCACACGCGCGGTTCAGGGAGCTGGCTAATGAATACGCGCATCCTCGGATTTGCCGGGGCAGTGGTCACGGCAATTGCTTTTTTAGTGGCGCCCGTGCGCCCGGCGCTGCGTCCTTCGCAGGCCGCGACGGAGGCTCCGGCCGCAAAGAGTGATGCTGCCATGAGTGAGGCGGCGCGTCTGGCCAAGTCGGCAGACGTCGATGGCAAGGACATCGAGGATCAGAAACCGGGCCAATGGCTTTCCTATGGGCGGACCTATTCCGAGCAGCGCTTTTCGCCGCTGACCCAGATCAACACCAAGAACGTCAAGCAGCTTGGCGTGGCCTGGCAGTTTCGTACCTATACCGTCCGTGGCTTGGAGGCCACGCCGATCGTAAACCACGGCATCATGTACTTCACCGGTTCCTGGTCGAAGGTATGGGCGCTCGATGCCAAGACCGGAAAAATGCTGTGGTCCTATGATCCCAAAGTACCGGGGCGCTGGGGCCGCTATGCCTGCTGTGACGTTGTCAATCGTGGTGTCGCGATCTGGAAGGGCGCTGTCTACGTTGGCACCCTCGACGGGCGTCTCGTCAAACTTGATGCCAAGACGGGCAAGCCTGTGTGGATCGTCAACACGGTTGACCGGCGACGGGCCTATACCATCACGGGTGCGCCACGTATCGTCGATGGGCTGGTGGTCATTGGCAATGGCGGCGCCGAATACGACACGCGCGGCTATGTGACAGCCTACAATGCGGTGACCGGCAAGAAGGTCTGGCGCTTTTATGTGGTGCCGGGCGATCCTGCCAAGCCGCAGCCCAATCCGGCTCTGGTTCCGGCCCTCAAGACCTGGACGGTCAAGAAGGGCATGACGCCCTGGTGGAAAATGGGTGGTGGTGGATCGCCCTGGAACGCGATGGCGTATGACCCCAAGCTCGGTCTGCTCTATGTCGGTACCGGCAATGGTGATCCGTGGAACCGGAACATCCGCTCGCCTTTAGGCGGCGACAATCTCTATCTGTCGTCGATCCTTGCGCTCCACGCGAAGACCGGGAAGCTCGCCTGGTACTATCAGGTGACACCCGGTGATACCTGGGATTTTGATGCGACCGCTGATCTCATTCTTGCGGATCTGCGCATCGATGGACGGGTGCGTCATGTCATTATGCAAGCGCCGAAGAACGGCTTCTTCTTTGTGCTTGATCGCAGAACCGGCAAGCTGATCAGCGCCAAGCCCTTCGCCCTGGTCAACTGGGCCAAGGGCGTCGATCCCAAAACCGGCAAGATAATCGTCAATCCGGCCGCGCGTTATCGTACCAAGATGACGGTGGTGATGCCGCGCGAGGAAGGTGCGCATAACTGGCAGCCGATGACGTACGATCCCCAGACGGGGCTCGTCTATATCCCGACCGCAGACGGTTCGGCGATTTTCATGCCGCAACAGGAAGGCAAGGGCAAAGGCGTGCAGCGTTTTGAATTCCGCCCGCGCGCCTGGAATACCGGCAACAATTTTGCGGCAATCTCCAAAGCAGTGCTCAAGGCGATCGATAGCGGTCATCCACCGCCTCCGCCTGTGGGCTATATCAAGGCATGGAATCCGGTGACCCAGACCGAGGTATGGCACCAGCCGATGACGGGCAATTGGAATGGCGGACTTATGTCGACCGCCGGCGGTCTCGTCTTTGGTGGCGGAGCAGACGGCATCTTTGCGGCCTACGACGCCAAGACCGGCGAGAAGCTGTGGTCGATCAATCTCAAAACTGGAATTCTGGCGCCGCCTGTGAGCTACGAGGTTGATGGCGTCCAGTATATTGCGCTCCTGGCCGGCTGGGGCGGGGCGGGCGGATTGTCTGATTTCAAGAATCCGAACTCGGCTCTTACCAAATACCAGACCAATCAGGGACGTCTCTTTGTCTTCAAACTCGGTGGCAGTCAGCATGTTGCTGCCATCGCTCCCGAACGCTCGCCGCCGGAGGAACCTCCGCCGCAGACCGCAGACCAGGCGATGATCCAGAAAGGCTTCAATCTTTATTCGCAGAACTGCATGGTCTGCCACGGCTTCTTCGCCCAATCCGAGGGGGAGGTACCGGATCTGCGGCTGATACCCCGGCCGATCTGGGGACAATTCGACAATATCGTCCTTGGTGGCGAACTGCAGGGCGCAGGCATGGCCTCCTTCAAGGATCTGCTGACACGCTCCGACGTGGAGGCCATCCGGGCCTATATCCTGAGCCGGGCCCACGCCGCCTGGGATGCTCACCATAAGGGTGCAGCAGCCAGCCACCCGTGACTCTGCTCGCCCCCTCGCGCCCCAGGGCGCGAGGGGGCCGGCCCCCTGACATCCTGGTCAATAATGTGCCTCAAGCGGCGGGCTTTCCTTGCCGCGACGCAGCGTCGGGGGTAGGAAGACGCCCCGTTAAGACGAATGCGAGCACCATGGCCAAAGACAAGCCTCTTCGCCCCAAAGCGCGCCTGCCGCGCGGTTTCCGCGACCGCAGTGGAGCCGAGCTCGCGGCCGAGCGGCGGATGCTGGAGACGGTGCGCGGGGTGTATGAGACCTATGGCTTCTCAGCCCTGGAGACGCCAGCCTTTGAGTATACCGACGCCCTCGGCAAGTTCCTGCCCGACGTCGACCGCCCCAATGAAGGCGTGTTCTCGCTGCGCGATGAAGACGAGCAATGGCTCTCCCTGCGCTACGACCTGACGGCCCCTCTGGCCCGCTACGTGGCCGAGAACTTCCAGGATCTGCCCAAGCCCTTTCGCCGCTACGCGGTCGGGCGGGTGTGGCGCAACGAAAAGCCTGGACCAGGCCGGTTTCGCGAATTCACCCAGTTCGATGCCGACACGGTAGGATCTGCGTCACCGGCTGCCGATGCCGAGCTTCTCATGATGGTCTGCGACGTGCTGAAGGCTCTTGGTCTTCAGGCCCAGGATTTCGCGCTCAAGGTGAACAATCGCAAACTCCTCGATGCCGTGCTCGATGCGGCCCGGATTGAGCCAGCACGGCGGGGGGTGGTTTTGCGGGCCATCGACAAGCTCGACCGGCTGGGGATCGGCGGCGTGCGTGAGCTGCTGGGAACGGGCCGCAAGGACGAAAGTGGCGATTTCACCAAAGGTGCCGAGCTCGAAACCTCCCAGGTTGGAATCATTGAGCGGTTTCTGGCCAGCGCTCCACCTCACCCCACACGGAGCAATCTCGAAAACTGGTGGGAGGCGATCGCCCCTGGCCAGGTCGAGCGCGCGGCTGCGGGACTGGCCGAAATCGCCGAGATCTTTGCGCTTGTGGGCCGCAGCGGCCATCAGGACCGCATTCACCTGGATCCGACCGTGGTCCGCGGGCTCGACTACTACACCGGCCCGGTATTTGAGGCGCAGCTCACCTTCCCTGTCACCAACGAGGCTGGTGAGGCCGTGATCTTCGGTTCGGTGGCCGGCGGCGGACGCTACGATGACCTCGTGGCCCGCTTTACCGGACAGTCGGTGCCGGCCACGGGAATATCGATCGGCGTATCGCGGCTCATGAGTGCACTGATGAGCCGGGGCGCGCTGACACTTGCGGAAGAGCCGCTGGTACTGGTCCTGGCGATGGGCGATGTGGGCCGCACGTTCGAACTTGCCCGCCAGTTGCGCCAGGCCGGCATTCGTGCCGAAGCCTATGTCGGCACCAAACGCGTGCCCGATCAGCTCAAATATGCAGACAAACGCGGCGCAGCGATCGCCGTGATTGAAGGCGAAGATGAGCGCACCGCCGGGACCATTATCCTCAAGGATCTCGCGCTTGGACTTGAGCTTGCCAAATCGATCGAGACCAGGGCTGCCTGGGTTCAGGAGCGCCCGG
Organism: Alphaproteobacteria bacterium; assembly: GCA_028869725.1. Classification (GTDB taxonomy): domain Bacteria; phylum Pseudomonadota; class Alphaproteobacteria; order Micropepsales; family Micropepsaceae; genus Rhizomicrobium. The sequence goes on from JAGWRJ010000315.1 coordinate 6,432, forward strand.
CACAGACCACGATCGGACGCGACGCTCTGGTAGAAGAGGTCACGCGCATGCTGGGGCGGCAACCATGAGCGCATTTCCCAATTACTCTGCTGCGCATATGGCGGCTTTGGAATCACAGGCTGCTGCGATTCTCGGGGTGTTCGAACGTCATGGCTACACCCGTTCGGAACCATCGGTGCTGCAACCGGCCGATATCTTCCTTGACCGTTCAGGCGAAGAAATTCGCCGGCGCACGTTTGCCTTCACCGATCCTGCAGGCAACGAGCTGTGTCTGCGTCCGGACCTTACCATTCCCATCTGCCGTATGTATGTCGAGGAAAATGGCGGTCTGCCTGCGCGGCTGTCCTATCACGGCCTCGCCTTCCGTCATCAACCTTCCGAGCCAGAGCGCCCGACCCAATTCTATCAGGCCGGCGTGGAGCTGCTCGGACTTACCGATCGGGCTGCAGCCGAAGAGGAGATTCTGACCCTCGCCATTGAGGCGCTACGGGCTGCCGGCCTTGCGCGCTTCACGGTCAAGATCGGCGATCTGTCACTGTTTGCGAATTTTGTCGACGGCCTTGCGATCGCGCCACAATGGCGCGAGCGCCTGAAGCGCCACTTCTGGCGCGCGGGCTATCTCGGTGCCCTGCTGAAGGGTACGGCGCGGCGACAGCGTTCCGACTCTCAGAGCCTGCTTGCGCATCTGGGTTCGCTTGGCGAAGCCGAAGCGCGACCCGCCTTCGAGGGCCTGATGGACATGATCGGCGGCGCACCCTTCGGGGCACGTACACGCGAGGAAATCGTTGACCGGCTGATGGAACAGGCGGCAGACGCGGCGGCGCTGCGTCTTGATCCGGCGATTGCCGAGCTCATTGCACAGCTCCTGGCGGTCAGCGGGGAGGCGCGCTCGGCGATCGAAGAGCTTCGTGCGCTGACGCAGAAGGCCGGCGTTGACCTCAGGGCTCCCCTTGAGGCGATGCGTGCCCGGCTCGAAGTGCTCGCGAAGCTGTCAATTGCGCCGGCAGATGTCAGCTTTGCGGCCCGCTTCGGACGCAATATGGAATACTACACGGGCTTTGTTTTCGAGTTGTGGGCAGAGGACGCCGAGGGACCGGTGCAGGTTGCAGGCGGCGGACGCTATGACAGTCTGCTCGAACATCTGGGTGCCAGAGGGTCGATCCCGGCCATCGGCTATGCCATTCGCACCGAGCGCGTACTGGCGGTGCGCAAAGCGCAGGGGACAGCGTGATGGCTGACCGTCTTATCCTCGCAATTCCCTCGAAGGGCCGGCTGCAGGAACAGGTCGAGCACTATTTTGCCGATGCAGGCATGGCGCTCAAAAAGGCTACGGGGTCGCGCGGATACCGTGCCGATATGGCTGGCTTTGCCGATGTCGACGTGATGCTGCTGTCGGCCGGAGAGATCGCCGGAGCACTGCTTGCCGGCGAGGTGCATTTCGGCATCACTGGCGAGGATCTTATCCGGGAGGCTGCGCCTGAGCTCGATGGACGGGTGGCGCTGCTCAAGGCGCTGGGCTTCGGGCATGCTGATGTCGTGGTTGCCGTACCACGCTCATGGATCGACGTGACCAGTATTGCCGACTTTGACGATGTCTGTGCTGCGTTCTTTCAGCGTCACCGTCGCCGGCTTCGGGTGGCAACCAAATATGTCACCTTGACCCGAGCATTTTTTGCCGAGAAAGGCATTGCGGAATACCGGATCGTCGAAAGTGCCGGCGCGACTGAAGGCGCACCTTCTGCCGGCGCGGCCGAAGCCATTGTGGATATTACCTCGACGGGTGCGACCCTTGCTGCCAATGGCCTCAAGATTCTCGAAGACGGCGTGATCCTGCAAAGCCAGGCGCAGCTTGCGATGAGCCTCAAATCCACCTGGTCGGCTGCGGTGCGCCGCACTGCCGAACGTATGCTGGCGCGCCTTGCAGCACGGGAGTGCGCCAAGACATCGCTTACCTTGCGCGCGCGGATGGACGGGGACGCCACGGAAACGGCCGTGCTCGTTCCGCGCGGCGCCCTGATGGAGGCTGTCCAGGATCTGCGCGCCAAAGGCTGTCAGACCATCACGGCACAGGACGCCGACTATATCTTTGAAGCTGCACCGCCCATTCTGGCCGCATTCACCAGAGCTTTAGCTGGCTAGGGTCGCAGCCAGAGCGCATGCGTCGGCGGGATCATGATAGATGCCAAAGCCAATGCGCAGGCGGTCAGCCCGATAGTCGACGATGATATCGCGTCGGAGCAGTTCTGCGGTAATGGCTGCGGCGTCGGGTGTGCGGAAGGCCAGGAAGCGTCCCCGCTTGGTCTCGTCGGGTACCAGGAGCTGCGATCTTGTAATCCGTCCGTGTGCAGGCAAGGCCGCGAGAAACATGTGCTCGATCTGACGCACCTGTGTCAGCATGCTGCTCACGCTGAGGCCCTTTTGGGTGAGCCAGTCCTGCACGGCATTGAAGCGGTA
>JAGWRJ010000316.1 GCA_028869725.1 Alphaproteobacteria bacterium
TGGAACAGCTCGCGCGGCTTCTTCAAGTGGCTCTGTCACATCAACCAGCATCTGCTTGGCGGGCATGCTGCCGGCATCGACCACCACGCGGATGCGCGGAAAGCTTGTGACCGGAAACAGCCCTACAGGCAGCGCGATACCGGCGAAGATGCCGGCCAGCGCCAGGGCAATGGCCACGCTGAGAATGGCCCGACGATGATGATCCAGAAGCCGGACAAACATTACGGGATCGCCTGTTTGGTATCGGAGAGGCGGATCTTCATGCCATCTTGCAGTTGATGCGCACCTGAGACCACGAGCGGCGCTTGCAGATCGAGTTTGCCGGCGACGACGTCTTTGCCGCCTTCAGCATCGAGCACATGGACTGGCACCAGCTTCGCGGCATTGCCGAAGACTTGGACGACATAGGGGTGGCCGCTGTCGCCGATCTGAATGGCCGCATGGGGAACCACAAAGCCCTCAATCGACGCGGTTGTGATGATCGCCACAGCAGTCTCGCCAGGCAGCATCGCATCTTTCGGCAGCCCGATCTCGACAGGCACCAAGCCATTACTGGGATCGACCACCCCACCTCGCAGCAATACGCTGGCGTCCATGGGCGTATCGCGCCCGAGCGCCTTCACTATGGCCTTGTCACCCGGCTCAATCGCCGTCGCGTCCGCCGGCACGACACCAACCTTGAGCACCAAGGCGCCCGGGGGCGCCAATTCGAGTAGCGCGGTACCCTCTGTGACGAGCGTGCCGGTGCTGGTATCGATCCTGGTGACGGCGGCGCGGAAGGGCGATTTGATCACGTTGGGCCCGCTGGCACCCTGCATCTTCAGAGCCTCAAGCGCCGCGCGTGCATCGGACTGCGCCTTCTCGGCATCGACCAATTGCTGCCTTGTGGCGAGGTACTGCGAAAGAAGCTCGCGCGTGTGCCGCACCTGTGCGTTGGCTGCCTGAAGCGCCGAGCGGGCCTTGGCATAGTCTGCACTCGTCTGCGGATTGGGTTGCAGCTGGATCAAAGGTGCGCCCTTGTCGACCACCTCGCCCAGCCGCACATAGATTTTTCTGATCGCGGCAGCCGCCGGCGCCATCACCGCCTGACGTGCCGACGGGTCCGCCTGAACCATACCATAGGCTGAGACGGTATGGGGAAGGCTGCCCTTGTGGACCTTGGTGGTCGTCACAAGCACGCTCGGTTGTTCTTCGGCAAGGGCTCGAGTGGCTGGAATGCTCGCAGTTGCCACTCCCATAAGGACCGCAAGCGCTTTCACCATCGCCTCAATGCGCATGGGTCTGCTCCGGAATAAGCGGGGTCATCGCCAGAAGCGTCCTCAGCGCGATAGCATCCTGCCACAGGGTTGCACGCAGATCGAACAACTCGCCCTCGCGCGCGCTGAGAGATGTTTCAAGAAGCACGTACGTCGCCGGGGCCAAATTCCCGGCGGCGTAGGCTTTGCGACCGGTCTCCGCCATTTTCCGCAGTTCCGGAACCGATCTGGCCAATTGCTGAACCTGCGTGCGCAGCAGAACCAGCCCGTGCCAGATTCGCCAGGCATCGGCTTCCGTCTGATCGAGCCGCACCTGGTATTCGGCGCGCAGCTGCGCGCGTGTGGCCCGCTCCACGTGGATTTTGGCCTGCGTACTACCGAAGATTCGGGATGTTGATCGTCACGGCGAGTCCATTCGTCTGGATGTTGCTCGTATCGGAAGCACGGTTGAATCCGACATTGATCGCTGGAAATTGCTGCAGGATCGCCGTCCACACCGCTTCGTCCTGAGCATGATAACCAGCCTGAAGCGCCAAAAGATCAGGACGCGAATGGATCACCTGCTTGAGTGCATCCTGGACATCCTTGCGGGAAATCTCTGGCGGATCACCCGGATCGATGAGTGTCAGCGAGGCTGTTGGTGCGAGGCCGAGCAAGGCCTTCAGGTCCGAATCGGCTGCAACGGCAGCACGTGCTGCTGCGTCTTGTTGGCTCGTGATGTCCAGGGCGGCTGATAGATCCGCGCCCGCCATATCGATCGTCGTATTATGGCGCTTGAGTTCATGTGCAGAATGTTGCGCCTGTTTCTGCAAGACCCCTGCGGTTCGCTGCAGCGCAGCCAGCTTGTCGTCCGCGTAAATTTTCTGGGCATAGAGGTTTGCCGATTTCTGCAGGGTCTGCCATTCCGCCCAGAGCAAATCCAGTTGCGCCTGTTTGCGCTTGGCATCGGCGGCCGCTGCGCGCGACGGTTCAATCAGCAGGGCCTGTAGGTCTTGTGCCAGGCCCAAAGCATATCCATTGACCAAGCCAGCCCCGTGGATGGTGGGATGATCCGCGCTTGCTGAGAATTGCGGATCGGGCAAGAGGCCGCCCTGATAGGCCTGCGCTATCGTGACATCGGCTCGCCGCCGCTCGGCCATGAGATCGGGACTGTGCGCAATCGCAAACGTGCCGACCCCATCCATATCCATCGCCGGGTGCGGCGGTTGCGCTGCCAGTTCCGGCGCTTCAGGCAGAGGCTCGGCGTGGTAGACGGCGCAGGCTGACAATCCGCCTGCCAAGGCCACGACCAAGACAATCTTGCGCATGCATTCCCCTGCTCGCTACCACCGCGCTCTTGAATACGCAGCTCGAGGCACGTCTGGGCGGGCCCGCCGCATTTCACGGACAGAGCCTCGCCCAGGATCGTGTTTACGGCTTAGTCCGCATTCGGGCCCTCGATGGAGTTCTCCAACACCTTCCCGGTCTTGGCATCGACGCCGACCTCATGGGTGACCTTGCCGCTCTTGATGTCGAACGAATAGCGCAGCCCGCTACCACCGCCCTCCCGTTCAAGCTCACTGTCCGTGACCTTGCCGGGTTGAGCCTTAAGCGCGATCTGGGTGGCCTCAGCCATCGTGATCTTGGCCTCGTGCGCGTATTTTTGGCCGGTATAGGCGAATGCAGGCCCTGCGACAATCATTGTGCCCAGGGCCGTAACAGCCAACGAAGATGACAAAAGTCTTTTCACAACTACCTCCAAGGTTATCCCCCGGCTCGGACCTTGAGATAGCATCTCTGCGGAAAATTCGAAGTCAACGGCTAGATTGTTTTTTGCCAATATTCGCCGTCGAAGTGCCCAAATTGCGATACACTATATCGGGCAATTTGAGATTCCGTCGGCACGTGAAGATCCTGTTGATTGAGGATGACCGGGACACCGCGAATTACGTGGCGAATGGCCTGCGCAAGGCTGGCCATTGGGTGGAAGTGACCGCCGACGGTACTGCGGGCCTCGCGGCTGCCCGCACCCGTGCCCATGACGTCGCTGTCGTCGACCGTATGTTGCCGGGTCTTGATGGCGTCGAATTGGTGAAGACGTTGCGCGCAGAAAAGCTCGAGATTCCGATCCTCTTCCTGACAACCATGAGCGGGATTCGTGATCGCGTCGATGGTCTCGAAGCGGGCGCCGATGATTATCTGACCAAGCCTTTTGCGCTCGCGGAACTCGTGGCGCGCGTGAATTCGTTGGCCCGCCGCACCACACGGGTCGGCGCCGAAGTCAAAACGCATCTTCGGGTCGGTGAGATTGAGGCTGATTTGATCACGCACACCGTGACCAGATCTGGCCAGCGGATCGATCTTCAGCCCCAGGAATTCCGGCTTCTGGAATATCTCATGCGCCATGCCGGCCAAGTCGTGACTCGAACCATGCTGCTGGAAAATGTGTGGCAGCTGCACTTCGATCCCAAGACCAATATCGTCGAGACGCATATGAGTCGCTTGCGCGGAAAGCTCGACCGCGGATTCAATCGCGACCCGATAAAGACCATTCGTGGCGCGGGGTATGTGCTCCGTGCTGAATAGACTTGTTCGCACCGAAAGCTTTCGTCTGGCCGCCATATTCGTCGCCATTATCCTGACGGCGATGCTGGTGCTGATGGCACTGGTCTACGCCATCACGCACGAGGCTTTTCGCGCCGAGCTGCACAGCTCAATCGCCCATGACTTGGCCTCCATCGAGGACGGCTACAAGTCCGAGGGTGTCTCCGAAGCCAAAGAAGTGATCCAGCAGCGGCTGTTCCGGTCGGGTGGGACCGACTACTTCCTGCTGGAGACCGCCGCCCGAGTGAAGCTCGCGGGTAACCTGCCAACCATCGCGCCGGTCCCGGGCATTCGGCGCATCAAGATGCCGCACAAGCGGACTGAGCAGGACGAAGACGAGGACCATGAGCTGGTTGGCGAAGGCCGTTTCCTGGCCCCCGGGCTCTACGTCTTTGTCGGACGGGATCTTTACGTCGCCAATTCAGCCGAAGAGAGCGTGCTGCACACCTTCGGCTGGGTCCTCGGCGCCACGCTGCTGGTCGCGCTGGTCGGAGGCATTCTCCTCAGCAACAGCTTCCTGGGCCGCATGGACGCGATCACCAAGACCTGCCGCGCCATCATGGCCGGGCACCTGTCGGATCGCGTCCCGGAGCGCGGCACACGCGACGAGTTCGACCAGCTGGTTCGCACGATCAACGCGATGCTCGACCGGATCGTGGGGCTGATGGAAAACATCCAGCAGATTTCCGGCGACA
>JAGWRJ010000317.1 GCA_028869725.1 Alphaproteobacteria bacterium
CAGACTGTATTACCGCGCGTGAATCAATGGGCCTAGCGCCACAGCGTAAGCGCCAATTTCTCCCATCTTCAGCTTGAGGCGCGCGCTTGAGAAAATCGGCCCGTAATGGGCAGAGCCAACCGATCGAATTTGCCAGCCAAATTGACAACCACGGCGATCGCGTGGCGTGACCACATTTTTGGTTGGAAAGAGAGTGGCTTGAGCCAAACGGAATACTGCTCGCTGCACGACATCAATATCAACCAGTTCTGGAACTGGAAAAGCAAATTTAATCGAGCTGGCATCACTAAGAAGGTTCGGTCTACGCGGCAAACTGAGCCGTTCGTCAGCGTGACCGTTTCTGACGACGCGCCGTCAGGCCAGACTGCAAGCGACTCCGGGGTCACGGTCGTCCTCGGTCGCGGCATTACAATCCATCTTGGTCGCTGCTTCGACGCCTCCGTATTGGTTAAGGCGGTGAAAGCGCTGGTCGACTTCTGATGCTGGACGTCACGGCACAGTCGGTTTGGCTTGCACCCGGCGCGACTGACCTCCGAGGTTGCATTGACAGCCTAGATTCGGAAGATATGCTGCGTACACATTAGACTTTTCGATATTTATGGAACCGAGGAAAAGAGGTATCGAAATAGTCGAGTTCTGGAAGATTGATGAGCAAAGACGCCCCGTAGGTGTTCGTGAATCACCGGACTATCCGCTGCGTCGCGCCGCCGACGCTTTTGCTGCTGGCAAGGGAGGCAGACGAGACGTCGATGACGTAATTTCGTCGATAGAATTGGATGACAACCCTAGCGAGAGTATAAGCACAAATTCGGCCGCGCCTAACGCTTCACGTCCTGCCTCGGAATGACTGCGCACCGGACGCAAAGCGGCTAGTTTTGGGTCCATTGGTTTGCCACATGGCCTACATTGGGCGTCATTACGTTTCACGAATTACGCTAGATTCTGCGCCTGTATGACGTAAGCGCACACTCCGCAAGCTTGCGAAAGTGTGATCGACGAACATGTAGGAGACGGCCTAAACTAGGCCGTCTTAGGCGATGTAGCGGTCTAAGCTGTTCTAGGAACTGTCCGCTTGGACAAGATCTAGGACATCCTAAGGGCAACAGCCGCTCAAGCTCAGCACGTTGAACACAAGATTGATGTCCAAAGGCATACAAGATGATTTCGTCTTTTCAACTTAGGTTTGGACGATCCCCCGGAGCAGCTGGCGAAGACATCTCGGCAACAACCGTGACGATTTTCGTCGGCCCAAATAACTCAGGGAAAAGCCAAGTACTACGGGAAATCGAGCGCCATTGCCGAATGGGTCAGAAGGATGCCAATGACCGCTTGCTTGCGGAGTTGACTTTCAGGGGCTTAGACCAGGCGCGTGCATCACAATCCATCGAGCGAATTCGGACCCCGCCATACCCGGGCGAGGCACAGCAGGTCGACCACATTTTCGTCGGCAGTAAATATGGGCGGCAACAAGTTTCGTTTACTACCTTGGCCCAGGTCATCCAGGCACCAGCGACGAATTTACCATTCTTTTGTCAATCGTATTTGAGACACTTGACGTTGATGCTCGACGGATTCAGTCGCATCGGCCTCGTTAGCCCGCAAGCGGCTGGTGATCTTCAGCGTGCCCCGGAAAGCAGCCTGCAAGTGCTCTTTCAGGACGATGTCAAACGCGCCGAAGTGCGCAGAATCATCCTCGACGCCTTCGGTCGGCACTTTGTGGTGGACCCGACCAAAATTGGACAGTTTCGAATTCGTCTTTCTGAGCGAGCTCCACGCAATGACCTCGAAGAGAGAGGTCTCCATGCTGATGCCGTGAGATTCCACGCAGCCGCTCAAATGATTGAAGAGACAAGTGATGGTGTGAAGGCATTCACTGGTATTGTCACAGAAGTTATCGCTGGTGATCCAAGCATTTTGCTCGTTGACGAACCTGAGGCGTTTTTACATCCATCTCTCGCCTCGAAACTGGCGCAAGAGGTTGCTCGTGCTGCCCAATTGGCGAACAAGAGGGTTTTTGCGTCAACACATAGTCCTCAGTTCGTGATGGGCTGCATCCAGTCTGGCGCAACACTGAATATCATTAGGCTTACGTACACGGCCGGTGTAGCTACCGCCCGGGTTCTCCCGAATGAGGAGATCTTAGACCTCATGAGGCATCCTTTGCTTCGCTCGACCGGCGTGCTTAATGGGCTCTTTTACGAATTTGTTGTGATCACAGAAGGGGATGCTGACCGAGCGTTTTATCAAGAGGTCAACGAAAGATTGCTCCAGTTCAAGCCAGAATGGGGAATTCCGAACTGTCTTTTCCTCAACGCACAGAACAAGCAGACAGTCCATACAATGCTCAGGCCATTGCGCAAACTCGGCATCCCTGCAGCTGGCGTGGTGGACGTGGACATTTTGAAGGACGGAGGCTCCGACTGGAAGAACCTACTTTCAAGCGCGGACGTTCCTGAACTCTCGCACGGTTCTCTTGCCACGATGCGCACCGCAGTGAAGACTGCAATGGATGCTACTGGCAAGGACATGAAGCGCGACGGGGGAGTGGCAATCCTCGGCGGCAACGAAAGACAAGCAGCAGAGGATCTGCTCAATCAACTTAGCCAATATGGAATCTTTGTCGTTCCGGGCGGCGAGTTGGAGTCTTGGATGAAGAATATTGGCGCTATTGATCACGGGCCTAGGTGGTTGATCGACATTTTTGAGCGGATGGGTGAGGATCCTAGCAAGGCGAACTACGTCCGCCCTAACACGGACGACGTATGGGCGTTTGTACGTAATATACAAAGCTGGCTTGTAGATCCCAAACGGAAAGGCATTCCTGCATGACTTTGGAGATATTGCGATCTATATGTTGAACCAACATGCGCGCATCCACGTTTCGATGCTGGCAGTCTAGAAAAGATCTGTCATTGCATTGCATGTAACAAAAGGCGTAGTACATCCTGAACCTTGCCGAGATGCAACGCCTCCGCAGGAGTTCGGCCGCTGAGAGCCTGCTGGCTCGTCTCCATCCATTTGTCCATTGCCTCGCGCCCACACAGCAACCCTGCAACGGAATATGCAAACAAACTAGCTGTGTACTCAAACTCGCGACCTTGGTCTCCAGTCCCAGTCCTTTTGTTGGGATGATGTTCGCGGATCGTCTTGCCGCGAATCTCTGTTTCCAAAGCATCTAGGGTGTGGTAGCCTGTTAGGCATCGCGGCAGCCGCCGCTTAGCTCAAGCGTTAGGCTCGCCAAGTCCGTTACCTTGGTTCAAGTGCAGGTTGCCGCGTGCATCACGCCGCTTCTTTTGCTCAACGTTTTGGTGACCGGTTTGCCTGGCCTGCGCGATCGGTCGGTCTGTTTCCTGGGTTGGCGCGCATCAGGGTCCTTAAAATCATCACCTTAATTTCCAGCGTGCAGGCTTCACCAGTACTGGTGGGGCGCGCATAGAGCGCAGGCCACGGCCGCACGCCTTCGTTGCAAGGCTGGCTATGCACGCGTCGCTTCGTTGTGGCATCCTTCATTTCCAATTTCCGTAGCTTCGGCAGTTCACATGCCTAACTATTCCGTAAGAGACTTCCCGTCAAGCCCCGGCAAAGGGAAACCATGACGCGGCGATAGCCGCGTTGCTTTTGGTGCTTTGTATACATTGAATGAAAAGTTATGTTCGTCATGCGACATCATTCATACGG
>JAGWRJ010000318.1 GCA_028869725.1 Alphaproteobacteria bacterium
CTTCGCCGGCATTATTTGAAAGCGATGGAGTGCCCGAAACCCTCAAGCAGCTTCTGCGCTTTATAGCCAAAGATTACCTGCCCGAAATCGAGGCATTCGTAGGCTTCACCAATAGCTGGCTGAGTGCCCATCCCGAGATCGTGCCCGGAACGAACGGCCTGCCGCGCCCTCAGGACCGCGTCATCGGTCAGGTGGAGTTCGTCTGGCGTGGACATCCGTTACGCGTTGCCGTCCTGCCCTACCGTCTCTACCTGCTGCAGAAGATCCAGGCGGTGTTTGACGACGCATCCATTTTGGCCCGAGGCAGGATGAACACGCTTCTCGAGGAAACAGATCTCAACGCTCTAACAGGCCTGCGCACCACACGGCACATAGTGCGCAAAGATCATCTCGAAGTCTGGAGCGCATGACCCCCTGCCGCCACAGGGCCAGGCAGCGGCCCGGGCCCATAGCTATGAGCCGCCGGAAAGCCAGCTCACAGTCAGGCGGGCGGCAAGTGGCACGCGCAGGTACTCGCCAACGGCCACCATCTGTTCGGCAAAGCCAAAGGGTGGATTAATGACGACCAGACCAGCCATACGCATCCCTTCGCCCGGCGCATCACTGCTGATCTCCACACGCAAGGCCGAGTTCGCACCACCGGCCAGTAACTCGCCGCAAAAGCTTGTCGCCCGCGCAGCGGACTTGATCGGATACCAGACCATATAAGTGCCGGTTGCAAACCGTCGCATCGCTGCCGTGACGGCCGCAGCGACCGCCCGGAACTCCTCTGCCTGTTCAAAGGGCGGATCGAGGAGAACTACACCGCGACGTTCCTGGGGTGGCAACAGCGTCGCTAGCCGCGCGTAACCATCAGCATGAAGAACGCGTGCCTGGGCAAAGGGCCGCAGCACCTCTGTCAGGACCGCGGCCTCCTCGGGGTGCTTTTCGATGGCGACAAGACGATCCTGGGCTCTGAGAAGGCGGGCAGCAATGAGCGGAGAGCCTGGATAGGCCGATGCTCCGGTGGTGCGCACAAGCTCGAGATAGGTTTCAAGCGCTGCAGGCAGGGGACCCTTGAGGTCACGGATGAGCCCGATTCCTGCCTCAGCCTCGCAGGTCCTGGTCGCCTCTACGCCACTAAGGTCATAAAGTCCCCGCCCGGCATGGGTATCGATCACGACGAAACCCTTGGACTTTTTCTTCAGATGCTCGAGCACAACCACCAAGGCCACATGCTTGGCGACGTCCGCAAAGTTTCCGGCGTGATAGGCGTGACGATAATTCATGGCCGAACCTATAGCGCCATGCCGTCGCCGCGTTAAGATGGGGCTACCGGGAGGTGATCATGGCCGATTTGCTCGCATTATCCAGCCGCTACATTGACCAGGGCATCTATGAGGGACCAGCATCCGTCAACCGTATTAACGGTCAGCTGTCGGAGGTCGGCGAAGGCGTCGCCATAATCGAAGCCTTTAGTCACGTTGTAGCTCTGAAAAGTGAAGAAGGGCTGGTACTGTTCGATACCAGCCTTGAAGCGTTCGGTGGCCAGGTCCTTGCGGCATTGCGGGGCTGGAGCCAGGATCGGGTCTCCACTATTGCGTATACCCATGGCCACGTCGACCACGTTGGCGGTGCCGGTGCGATCCTTGCGGAGGCAACCGAAAAAGGTCAGCCACGCCCGCAGGTCATCGGACATGAAAATGTGGCACGTCGCTTTGCGCGTTATCACCTCACCGACGGCTACAATTCTGCGATCAATGCGCGACAGTTCGGCGGCGCCCCCGGTAAAACCAATGGCTTCATTTCGGCTGGCATGACAACACGATTTGGCCCGAGGGAATGGGTCGCACCTGATCATGAATTCTCGGAGCGCATGGGGCTGGCATCCGGATCGTTACGCTTCGAGCTGTTTCATGCACGCGGAGAAACAGATGATCATTTGTGGGCCTGGTTGCCAGCCAAAAAGGCCGTAATTGTCGGTGATTTTCTCATCTGGGTGTTTCCCAACGCCGGAAACCCACAGAAGGTGCAGCGCTATCCTTTGGACTGGGCCGCGGCACTGCGCGCAATGGCGGCGCTTGAACCGGAACTGCTGTTGCCAGCCCACGGCCTGCCGATTGCCGGCCGCAAGCGGATCGCCCAGGTACTCGATGATTGCGCTACAGCGCTTGAAGTCGTGAGCCGCCAGACTCTCGAGATGATGAACGCCGGCATGCGTCTGAATGACATCGTTCATAGCGTCAAACTCCCGCTGGCTCTGATGGAGAAGCCTTATCTGCGTCCGGTATACGACGAACCTGAGTTCGTCATTCGTAATCTCTGGCGCCTTTATGGGGGTTGGTACGACGGCAATCCGGCCAATCTCAAGCCGGCGTCCGATCATGCTCTCGCCTTGGAAATCGCGCAGCTGGCCGGTGGTGCAGGACAGCTCGTTGCCCGAGCCAAGGCGCTAAGCGACGCCGGAGAATTCCGCCTCGCCTGCCATCTCGCAGAACTGGCGGCGCAGGCTGCACCGGACGACCGCTCGATCCACGGCGGGCGTGCGGAAGTTTATGAAGCCCGCATGAAGCGCGAACTGTCCTTGATGGCACGGGGTATCTATGGAGATGCTGCGCGTCAGTCCCGTGAACGTGCCGGAAAGAACTCCTGACCGGCAGCCCCCGTCGCAAGGCTGCCCTCGTGATGCGGTCGGCTTGGTGCGGCGCCCGCCCCGGGTACACGCCATATAGTCAGTGCGGATTTGTGGGCGGACGAGTGGCTGAGCTTTCAAGCAGGCACGGTTCGTCCCACTTGCCCTCGGGCCTCAGCAGGACATAGGGGTCAGTGTGCATGCCAAGCGCGTTGGGATGGGGCTCAAGCTCACCCCACATCAATACGTATTCGTGATCTGAGAACACGAGCCTGTAATTGGTTTCAAGGATCTTGAACCCAAACCGCGACCAATAATTGATCAGACGCTTCTGCACGTGACCATACACTTTGCGGTAGCCCTTGCGGCGCAGGAATTCCAGCGCTCCATGCACCAGTTCCTTCGCTACGGCCGTATTGCGATACCGTGGCAGTACTGCGACCCGTTCGATTTTGGCGAAGTCGGCAAAGTAGCGCAGGCGGAGCGTCGCGGCGGGCTCACCTTCGATCAGGCCGAGCATGTGGGTCCCGGTGCGATCATTGCCGTCGAATTCTTCTTCATAGGGGCACTGCTGCTCGATCAGATACACTGCGGACCGGATGGCAAGGGCGCGTTCCACGTCCTCGCCGGTCCGAGCAACTCTTACCTCGCATGCCGGTTGGGCCGGACGGGCCTTGGTTTCGCGCATCTTGAACGCGTCCGCAGTCCCGCCGAATATGAAGAGGCCACCAAGACCATCGTTTTCTGGATCGATCGCCCTGAAGCCCTGCCGGCGCATCAGATTAAGTCCGGCCTGCGTGCCTGCACGTGCATAAAGCGGCGCGCCCCTGCAGATCTTGCCGAGTGAGAGGGTGACCATGGGCGTGGCCCGCGAGGAAAGACCTGGCGCGACGATAAGCCAGATGTAGATCGCTTCCGGACGTTCATCGGTAGCTGCCAGATAGGCAAGGTCAGGATCCAGCGGATCCAGGCGACCGTCGACCAGCGCTTCAGCACCAATAGTATTGAGCAACAGAAATCCGTAATATGCCAACAGTGGGCTTTTTGATTCGGCTGGATATACGCCCCAGAACGAATAGGCATTGTGGTTGAGGACGCGGATGACCACTTCGTCTGCTGCGATAGTTTTAAGTTCAGGGTGAGCACGGGTGAGCGCAAATGCCTCGTCCAGTTCACCCAGGGCCATCGGCCGGACCTGGATCGGTGTTTGCGGCGGACCGCTGTCGGTGCGGGGCGAGGCCGTGGAGGGTGCCGCGGATGACGGACAACCAGAGGACTCGGAAGAGATCGCGAAGAGTTCGTCTTTCATGACCAGCCCACCATGGATCGCGCGTCTTGCAACTGAGATGCGCTTTTCTGTGACGACAGGCTAAACCGAGCGGAGGGGCGGTAAGAGCGCATGATTGCGCATGGGGCCATGCTGAAATTGGACATGCCGGGCGGATGGCCGGATTGGGACTGGGATGATTTTCGCGTCTTTGTCGCGGTAGCCCGCCATGGCAGCTATACAAGGGCTGCCCGGGAACTGGGCTGGACCCAGTCGGCGGTCAGTCGCCGCATCGCGAGGCTGGAACAGAGCCTGTCGCTGCGTCTGTTCGATCGTTCCTTTCGCGGCACCCAGCTGACCTCCGAAGGTGAGCGACTGTTTTCCTACGCCAACGGTGCCGAACTTATGCTCTCCAGGGGCGTCCGCAGCGTGCGCGACGCCGTGCAGCGCCTGGACAGCGACTGCAACATGCTTTTGGGCGATGGTATCGCAAGCTATTGGATGCCGATGTTCCTACCTGCGTTCCTGGCCCGTAACCCCTCGATATCGCTCAATCTTTACACCGCTCCCAATGCCCACGCGACCGGTGCTCAGATCTTTGACCTGGAACTGCAGTACAGCGACCCCATGACCGAGGATGTGGTTGCACTTCCCTTGGGCACCCTGCATTTCATGCTGTTCGCCTCGCAGGACTATCTGATGCGCTATGGCGTCCCGTCGTCCCTGCGGGACCTGCGCCATCATCGTCTCACTGACACCGCGTACCGTCTGAGTGACCGCGGTTCATTTGCCGCCTG
The DNA here is from genome assembly GCA_028869725.1 of Alphaproteobacteria bacterium. Taxonomy (GTDB): domain Bacteria; phylum Pseudomonadota; class Alphaproteobacteria; order Micropepsales; family Micropepsaceae; genus Rhizomicrobium. The sequence continues at coordinate 4,676 of JAGWRJ010000318.1, forward strand.
GGCTGGGCTGGACCGCGAAGCGGTCGTGGCCACCAATTCAAGCGTCGTCATGGGCGAGACGGTGCGCTCAGGTGCCGCCATCGGTCTGCTTGCGACCTATGCGGCCCTGGTCGACCCACGCCTCGTTCCCCTTTTACCGGAGGCCCATTTTCGCGTGCCTGTCACCCTGTGCTTTGAACGCGAAACCGCGAAGAAGCCTGCCGTGCGCGAAACCATCGATTTTCTGAAGAATGCCGTTTTCGCTCGTAATGCGATGCCATGGTTCGCGGATGATTTTCAGCGCCCGGCCAAGAACTGGCGCAAGCTTCTCGATGCCCACCTTTCACGGCTGGAAGACGACAGCGCGCGGCCGCGGCTGAGCAGCGTCTAGAGTACCCCCTTGAGCGGTACGGGCCTGTCACATGGCCGAGAATTCAGGTCACGACAGGGACCTGGGCGCGGGGAACCGTACGCCCCGAGGCAAAGATCAGGTCGCAAAATCTACTGGCCAGGTCATGGGAAGCCATGGCCTTGATGCCAGCCCGTCTGGATCAGCGGGAAAGATGGTGCCCAAGGTCGGACTCGAACCGACAAGCCCTTGCGGGCGCTGGATTTTGAGTCCAGTGCGTCTACCAATTCCACCACTTGGGCAGCGTGAAAGCTATAGCGGCAGATAACTCGTTCGCCAAGATCCATCAGACAGGCGGCGGGAGGATCGCGCCGTTCTGTCCCGAACGGCCCTCCCGGGGCATCAGCTGGACCAGCCCTTACCCCTCACCGGGCCAGTCCATCTGTCTAGTTCGTGTTGTCTGTAAGCGCGATGAAATCGGGATCATCCTGCGTCTCGCGCTCAATCCGCAGAAATTCATAATAACCACACTTGCCGGTTGGGTAGGCACGGCAGATTTCGGGGCGGGCCTTATAGATCGTGCAGCGGCGTTCTTCGGTATCGAAGAACTGACAGATACGACCAAAATATTGGTCTTTCTTGCGCCGCATAGAATATTTCACGCCATATCGCTCAGCGGTAAATCGCGCCTTTGCATCCTTGAAGCTGAGACCGAAATGCTTGGCCAGGCGCTCAACGTCGCGCTTGGTCAGCGCGATCAGCGGATAGGAACAGCAGTAGCCCGGACATTTCGAACAATCATAAGATGGCATTGGCGTGAAACTTTCTTTTCTGAGACCCGAGGCGATAACACCCTAAAGCGGCCGCAGCAATGCGGTCAGCGCGGAAATATCGCCATCGCGGGCCATGGAAACGATCGGCATGTGAGGCGCGAAACGGGCGATCGTGGCAACAGTTTCCTCAAGCGGCACAGGCGCTCCACCACAGTCGTTGACGATCACTGCGTGGGGACGGAGCCCGACCGACGCAAGCGCGTCCAGAGCTGTCAGCGTGTGGCTGATGGTTCCCAGATAGCCACCGGCGACGAGCAGGACCGGAATACCGAGTTCAACGATCCAGTCCCGAACCGTGTGGACGTCATCAATCGGCACCATGACCCCACCAACGCCCTCAACCAGGAGCAGGCCTTCATGGGCAACAATCCGCCTGCGACAGAACGCGACCAGTTCATCGAAGGGTATGGTCCTGCCCTCGCGCGCCGCAGCCATGTCCGGTGACAGAGGTTCGGAAAAACGCCACGGCGAAATTGCGTTGATGGCCGCCTCATCAGGGCTTTTCGCCATCGCCGTCAGAAGAACTCCCGGATCACTGCGCGCCGGATCAGGTCCGGGGAAGCCGCTGACGATCGGTTTCAGCGCGCTGACTTTCTCTCCAGCCTCACGAAAAGCACGCAGCAGGGCCGCGCTCACATACGTCTTGCCAATGTCGGTTCCGGTGGCCGTAACGAAATATGCACTCATGCAGATAACCTTGAAGTCTCTTCCATCGTCATCGGCATTGCACCGCGCAACACCTTTAGGCGCACCGTGTCTGCAAGCCGCAGCACGTCGTCGTCGTTATGCAGGGCGCTGAACGCGATCCGCAGGCGCGCAGTACCAGAGGGAACCGTAGGTGGGCGGATCGCAACGACCGCGAAGCCGGCGTCCTCGAGTATCGCTGATCCGGCAATCGCCGCCTCCTCAGTGCCCAGCACCAAAGGAACAATCGGGCTCTGTGCTGGTGGCAGACCAAGCATCCTGGTAAAAATCAATGCCTTCGCATGGGGAGCCGCAACCCGCTCAGGCTCTTCCTGGATAATGTCGAGCGCTGCCAGGGCCGCCGCGATCTGGGCCGGAGGCAGACCCGTCGAGTAGATCAGCGTCCGCGCCCGCGTACGCAGAAGCTCGACCACCGGACGACTCGCGCACAGATATCCGCCATAGGATCCGAGCGCCTTGGACAGCGTACCCATCTGCAGATCGGGTGCAGTACCCATGGCTGCGGCGGAACCTGCGCCGTCTCCCAGAACGCCAAGCCCATGGGCGTCATCGCTCATCAGCCACGCATCATATTTGCCGGCCAATTGCGCAAGCGCAGGTAAGGGTGCCAGATCACCGTCCATCGAGAACACCCCGTCGGTGAGAATGAGGGCGCGATCGCAGGAGCTGCGATGCTGCTCGAGAAGTTCCTCGAGATGGCCGACATCGTTATGATGGAAGACATGAAGCGAGGCACCCGACAATTGCGTACCTGCCCACAGACAGGCATGGCAGAGCGCATCGGCAAAGATCGCGTCGCGGCGCCCCACAAGACTGGGCACAATGCCGGTATTGGCGAGGTACCCCGAACCGAAGACGCAGGCCTCGTCCGTGTGCTTCAGGTTCGCCAGGCGCCGCTCAAGGACGGCGTAAAGCGGGTGGTTTCCAGTCACCAGTCGCGAGGCACCCGCCCCCACCCCGTAGCGATCTATGGCGTCCTTGGCCGCAGCTTTGAGCCTGGGATGTACGCTGAGGCCAAGATAATCATTGCATGAAAACGACAGCAGCCGGCGGTCGCCGCGGACTATCCACACTCCTTCACGCGCAGTATCGCTCAGGCGACGACGCAGCGCGCGCGCATCAAGAGCAGCCAGTTTCTGCTCCGCGTAAAGATCCAGGGATTTTGCCATAGCGTCGCCCGCTTGCGCCTCTGCCGTGGCCGATATAATCCCTGTAGCCAGCCGATCCAATCCCGCCACCCCGGAGGACCTGCCGATGAATGCCCCCGTGAGCCTTGATTCAGGCATACTGCGCCATGATTGGAGCCGGCAGGAAATTGCCGAACTGTTCGCCCTGCCCTTTTCAGACCTGATCTACCGCGCCCACGGTGTCCACCGCGCTCGCTTCGATGCGCACGAGGTACAGATTTCGACCCTGCTGTCGATCAAGACGGGCGGTTGCCCGGAAGATTGCGCCTATTGTCCACAGAGTGCCGCCTATGAAACCGGTGTCAAGGCCGGCAAGTTGATGGATGTTGATGCCGTCCTGAAGGACGCACGCGCGGCAAAAGAAGGCGGGGCAACGAGATTTTGCATGGGAGCAGCGTGGCGTGCGCCCAAGGACCGCGACCTCGATGCCGTATGCGAGATGGTCGAAGGGGTCCGGGCCCTCGGCATGGAGACCTGCGTTACGCTCGGGATGCTCACGGCCGCACAGGCAGACAGGCTCAAAGCCGCCGGTCTCGACTACTACAATCACAATCTGGATACATCGCCGGAATTCTACGGCGAAATCATCAGTACACGTACCTATCAGGACCGTCTCGATACGCTGACCCATGTGCGTGATGCCGGCATTCATGTCTGCTGCGGTGGCATCGTGGGCATGGGGGAGACCCGGGACGACCGGGTCGGCATGATCCATGCCCTTGCGACGCTGCCTGTCCACCCCGAAAGCGTGCCAATCAACATGCTGGTACAGGTCGAAGGGACACCCGTGTCCAGGGGGCAGGCCCCCGACGCCATTGAATTTGTTCGCACGATTGCGGTTGCGCGGCTGACCATGCCGGATTCCATGGTGCGCCTGTCTGCCGGACGTGAAACCATGAGCGATGAGGCCCAGGCGCTAGCCTTTTTTGCCGGAGCAAATTCGATTTTCTGCGGCCCCAAGCTTCTGACCACTGCGAACCCTGCCCGTGACCGCGACGCAGCCCTGTTCGATCGCCTGGGCATGCGGGCGATGGCACAGTAAGCCATTTGCTGCCAGATGAGCGCCCGCCCCCAATGGTATGACAGCGGCCTCGAGCACATCTGGCTGCCGTACACACAGATGAAGACCATGCGTCCGCCACTGGCGGCGGTGCGGACCTACGGCTCTCGCATCGTGCTCGCCGATGGACGCGAACTCATTGATGGTGTCGGTTCCTGGTGGACAGCCTGTCACGGCTACAATCACCCCCATATCGCACAGGCTGTGCGACACCAGCTGTCACACATGCCTCATGTCATGCTGGGTGGCCTTGTCCACGAGCCTGCGCTCAAGCTGGCACACAGGCTGTGTGATTTACTGCCGCCATCCCTGACGCGCGTATTCTTTTCCGACTCGGGCTCGGTGGCCGTAGAGGTCGCGATGAAGATGGCGCTTCAATATCACCTGAACGCAGGACGGACGGGTCGTACCAAATTTGTCGCCTTCAGAGGGGGATATCATGGCGACACCCTGGGTACGATGGCAGTGTGCGACCCCGAAGAAGGCATGCACGCCATGTTTTCGGGCATTCTCAATGAACATTTCATCGTAGATCTGCCGCGCGATGACGATACGGCATCCCGTTTCGATGCTTTCATTGCCCAGCATGCCCACGAGATTGCCGCCATCCTGGTCGAACCTTTGGTTCAGGGTGCGGGCGGTATGCTCTTTCATGACGAGCACTGCCTCCTTCGCATCCGAGAAGCGGCAACACGCAATCATGTCCTTCTGATTGCCGACGAGATCTTCACCGGGTTCGGCCGGACAGGCCCGATGTTTGCCTGCGATGTGTGCGATGTCGTGCCTGACATCGTGACCCTGGGTAAAGGACTTTCCGGCGGCACGCTGCCCCTGGCCGCCACGGTGGCGAACTCTGAGATCTTCGCCGGCTTCTGGTCGGACGATCCGGGACAGGCGCTGATGCACGGGCCGACCTTCATGGGCAATGCTCTTGCCTGCGCGGCGGCCAACGCCTCTCTTGACCTCTTTGAGAGTGAACCAAGGTTGATCCAGAGCGCCGAGGCCGGCAAGACCATGGCCCACATGCTCGGGCATGCCCTGACCGCGCCTGGCGTCGTCGATGTCCGCGTGCGCGGCTGCATCGGTGTGGTCGAACTCGAAAGGATCGAGGATCTGAATGGATTGAAGCAGGCCTTCGTCGACGAAGGCGTGTTCGTCCGTCCGTTTCGCAACATTGTCTATCTGACACCTGCGCTGAATATCGCACAGGACGATCTGGAGAAGCTCTGCACGAGCATCGTGGCCGTACTCAAGCGGCGATAAGGGCGCGTTGCCAGCTCACCGCCGGACCTGGCGGCTGCGGGTGTAAAATTTCCAAGAACCCCGCGGCAGCATCGCTCTGACCGGCATCTCGCAGCCGGACGCACATTTCGCGAGCAATCGCTCTCGCGCTCAGGACTGGCCCTGGATGCGGGCCAGAACGCGTCGACGCGCCTCGGCACGCGTGTGATCGTCGACATAGATAAGGCCGGCGACCTTGCGTATCAACGCATCTTCCTCAGGCTCAAGAACGCCATCGGCATACACCACTTCCCACAGCATCTCGATGACAACGGCCCGCTCGGCGGGGGCCATCTGCTCGAAAATGGCATGGGTATAAGGTTGCAGCTGCACCAAATCGCGCTGCCTTTCTTCGGCGCGGGCGAGCAGATCTGCACATTCCCCCGGCGCAAGTCCGAACCGCTCGCCCAGAAGCTGCCGGATCGTGGCGCGCTCGTGATCGGCAAAATGATCCGAACGGTTCGCGGCCTCGACGAGCAACGTTGCCACGGCCAGGCGGGGATCCGGCGCTTTGGGCGGCTGCTCTGCGCCAAGCAGGCGTATCAGTTGGTCAAACATGCGCGACGATGGGCCCTAGTTCCTGGACCGGACGGGATGCAGGCACGCGCGGGTGCTAGTGCGTCCCCTCCGGCATTTGGGTTACGAAGGATCCGGCTGGTCCGGGGAACTCTACCGGACTGGCATAGCCTTCGCTGGAAACAGAAGAGACGCCGAAGAACCAGTCGTCGATGTTGATGTTTTTCAGAGTCAGGCTGGTGGCATCCCCAGCATTGCTGTGATGGGTCCAGTAAGGTGCAATGGTATTACGCCACCACACCTCGTAGGACGCAGCGCCCGGAGCCTTCGACCAGCTCACTTTGGTGTCGTGGGTGACCGCACCGGCAATGGCGAGGTGGCGAGGCGGCGGTGGCGCCATGCCAAGCGCTGCCATGGTCAGGATGTTGAGCGTCGTCACCCGCGCCAGGTAGGGATAGTCAATAAAGCGCGGCAGATCACCATACTGGATGCCGTTTTGAACGCGCACATCCTGATGCTCGTGGTCATAATTCTCGATGGCTTCGGTAAAACGCACGGCAGGAAATCCCGCAGCAAGCATGGGAACCTGATCGCCGCCACGTGAATAGCGGTCTGTGCGATAGATCATGTGCGTTGCAAAGCCGGGCATATAGGCCTGCGACAGGCCGGCGACATAACGTGCAAGTTCGCGCGAAGGGCTGTCCACTTCCCCTCCATTGTAGCGCCGCTGCGCCGCCTGCGCAGGCGTTTCGGTAGACTTGGTGCCTTCCGAAAACACACGCACATAGTTTGAAATATGCTGACCATTGTCCCCGGTGGTACCGCCGATAATGTCGTTGTTGAGATCGGCTTCAACCTGCCAGTGATGGGCACGCGCATATTTGGCCAGCAGCTTGCCGCCATAGAGGCCCTGCTCTTCACCGGACAGAACCGCAAAGACCAGCGTTGCCGGGAAACGGTGCTGCGACAGCACCTTCGCCGCCTCGATCACAGCCGTACTGCCCGAGCCGTCGTCATCGGCGCCGGGCGCATTCGAGGTCGCGTTCATTACATCGGTCACACGGCTGTCGAGATGACCTGAGATCACGATGACCCGCGACGGGTCGGTGGTGCCCGGAAGAACCGCAAGCACATCCATGATTTCGGTCGGTTTGGGAATGCGTGGACCGGTCACGACGTCGGTTGGCGTCTCAACTTTCAGGCAGCCACCGCATTCCTTCGAAAGTTGTTCGAAATGGGCTTTGACCCAGCGACGCGCCGCACCGATGCCGCGTACCGGCGAGGTCGTCGTCGACAGCGTGTGGCGGGTACCAAAGGACACAAGCTTGGTCATAATGGCCTTAAGATCGTCCGGCTGGACGGAATGGGCCAGCGTCGCGAGCAGGCGGTGATCCTTGAGCGGCGGCGTCGGGTTCATTTGCGCCTGTGCGGCTGTGACCGCCGAAAGAGCTACAAGCCCCGCCATCCATGCCAGTTTCATCCCGACCTCCCCTGTGGAACCGGGCGACAGTGGCGCGGGCGGAGGCCTCAGGGCAAGTCACAGATCCTCGATATAACAAAGCATTCACATAGTTTGCGGGCTCTGGTCCAAGGACGCGCTTATCCCTGGCTGGCGGGAAGCTCTTCGGGGGTATGCAGCCGCGCGGGTCCGGCTGCCCGCCTACCCCATCACCCCTGTAGCCGGAGGCGCCTGGGAGCCCCGACGCAGGGAACCAGCGGCCTTTTCTTCGACGGCCTATGGGTCTATGAGCCCCTCGCCATCTCATCTTCGAGTCGACCATGACCCTGCGCCCGATCCGCCGCGCTCTCCTTTCTGTTTCCGACAAGACCGGCCTTGCCGAGTTTGCGCAGGGGCTTGCCCGCCACGGAGTCGAGCTGATTTCGACCGGCGGCACGGCCAGGAGCCTTCGAGAGGCAGGCCTCAAGGTTCGCGACGTTGCCGAAGTGACGGGATTTCCCGAAATGATGGACGGTCGGGTCAAGACCCTGCATCCCAAGATTCATGGCGGCTTTCTTGCCCTGCGCGACAAGCCAGACCACGCCGCGGCGATGCGCGACCATGGCATCGAGGGAATCGATCTGCTGGTCTGCAACCTCTACCCCTTCGAAGCCACTGTGGCCAAGGGCGCGTCCTATGATGAGACCATCGAAAACATCGATATCGGCGGGCCTGCCATGACGCGCTCTGCAGCCAAAAACCATGACTGGCTGACGGTCGTCGTCGACACCGAAGACTATGCAGCGGTACTGGCGGAAATGGATGCCCACAACGGCGCCACGACCTACGAACTGCGTCGCAAACTGGCGCAGATCGCCTATGCCCGTACCGCCGCCTACGACGCCGCGGTCTCGAACTGGCTCGCGGGCGAACTCTTCAAGGCGGGCGAAATGGCCCCCCCGCGCCGTCGCAGCCTCGCCGGCCAGCTCAAGCAGTCGCTGCGCTATGGAGAAAACCCGCACCAGAGCGCTGCATTCTATGTAACCGGCGAACCACGGTTCGGCGTTGCAAGCGCCCGGCAGCTTCAGGGCAAGGAACTGTCGTATAACAATATCAACGACACCGATGCAGCGTATGAACTCGTCAGCGAGTTCGATCCCGCGCAGAGCGCGGCCTGTGCAATCATCAAGCACGCCAATCCCTGTGGCGTTGCAGTCGCAACGACCTTGCACGACGCGTATGCCAAGGCCTTGGCGTGCGACCCGGTCAGCGCCTTTGGTGGCATTCTCGCCTTCAACCGCACGCTGGATGCGCCCACCGCGGAGGAGATTTCCAAGCTCTTCACCGAGGTGATCATCGCTCCGGATGCAGATGCCGAAGCCCGCCGCATCCTCTCGGCGAAAAAGAATCTGCGCCTTCTGATTGCTGGCGGCCTTCCGGATCCACGCGACGGAGGCGCAAGTTTTCGCAGTGTCGCCGGCGGCTTCCTGGTTCAGACCCGCGACCAGGCGCAGATCACGCGGCAGGATTTGCGTATCGTCACCAAGCGTCAGCCCTCCGAGCAGGAGATCGCCGACATGCTCTTCGCCTTTACGGTGGCCAAGCACGTCAAGTCCAACACCATTGTCTATGTCAAGAATGGCCAGACCGCCGGAATTGGCGCCGGTCAGATGAGTCGTGTCGATGCGGCGCGCATCGCCTTTCTCAAAGCGAAGGATGCCGCCAAGGCAGCAGGCTGGAGCGAACCAATGACCACGGGTTCCGCTGCTGCCTCAGATGCGTTCTTTCCGTTTCCGGACGGGCTTCTGGCTGTTGCAGAGGCCGGTGCGACCGCAGTCATTCAGCCTGGCGGGTCCATCAACGACAGCAAGGTAATTGCGGCAGCCGATGAGGCGGGCCTTGCTATGGCATTCACCGGTATCAGACATTTCCGGCATTGATCAGAAGTCCGAAGGGCGGGCTCAGAGCGCCTGCGCCCGGATCTCTTTGACACAGAAGATCATCCAGACGAGCCCGATCACAAGAAAGAAGGCGATCGCGAACATACCACCGCGCTGGCTGTGCGTGGCGGTCGTCAGCACCGACACGCCAAGCGGCGCCAGGAACGTGGTTGAGGTACCAGACAGCGAAAAAATTCCGAAGAACTCCCCCATGCGCTCGGCTGGTGCAATGCGCGCAAGCATGGTGCGTGAACTTGCATAGGCAGCAGTGATGCACATCGCCCCAATATTTAGCACCGCCAGAAATATCAGTTCCGGAGGCGTGTTGAAGATGGGAAAGTGCCAGAGCGGGGCGTCATGCAGATTGTAATGTATGAACCAGAAGATGCGGTCCGGGCCCATCGTCAGGCTGAGCAATGATGACACGACGGTCCCTGTCAGACTGATGATCAGCGTGGGCTTGGACCCCAGGCGGTCATCGAGCCAGCCGCCGAGGAATCCTCCCATGACTGCAAACACTGAGAGCTCAAGTCCATAAAATGCCATTCGGACTGCGCCCCAGTGGAACGTACCAGCGGCATAAATGCCGCTGAACGTCAGTACACCGGTCATTCCGTCATTGAAAACGGCGCGGGCGCCAAGGTAATGGGCGACGTTGCGATAGTGAGACAGACTGCGCAGCGTCTGCAGCACCGAGCGCACCCCTGCGCGCACCGCACCAAAAAGTCCCAGACGCAGGCTAGGTTGATCCGGAGTGAAGAGAAAGAGAGGCACGCTGAAGACGGCAAGCCAGACTGCAGCCATCGGTCCGGCAAGCCGCTCCGGTTCATGCAGGGCCTGGCTGAATCCAAACAATGGATGAGCCGGAATGATGGCCCAGTGCACCCGGCCTGGAAGCGACAGCGCGATCAGCATGAAGCCGAGGAGCAAGATGCCCGCGACATTGCCGAGGGCAAGGCCCAGGCCGGACAGGCTGCCGACCCTGCTCTTCGGTGCGATCGCCGGCAGCATCGAATTGTGGAACACCGCCGAGAACTCATAGGAGATATTGGTCAGAGCCACCACCGCACCGATGGCAATGATCAACCCCGGGCCGGCATGGGGCAATGCATGCCACAGCAGCAGCATGCCGACGACCATGATCACGGTATAAAGCAGCAACCAGGGTTTGCGTCGCCCGCCAGCGTCGGCCACCGCGCCCAGAAACGGAGCAAGGACTGCGATGATGAACCCGCCAGACGAGGCGATGTCGCCCCAGATGGCCTGGCCGCGCACCGCATCGCCGACAACGACCGTCGTAAAATAGGGTGCAAAAATATAGATCGTGATCAGCAGCACGTAAGGATTACGGGCCCATTCGTACATTGCCCAGGACACCTGACCGAGCAGGCTGGCCACAGGCAGGCCTGTGGTCGACAGACCCTCGGGGCGCGCAAGCAGGCGCGCAAATATGCTGCCAGCTGCTGCTTCACCTGCGACATAGGTCTCTTCGGGTACGATGGGTGCGCTGTTCTGCGATTCATGATCCATCCGGCGCACGCGACACTCCCCAGATCTGGTTCCTGTTGATCCAACCTTCGAGACCGGCAACGCTCACGTCACAGGCCTCAGCTTTGCAGCGACGGAGCTGGGCGATCACACCCGGCGCGGCCAACGCGATCACGGACGCCTGCGGCGCCGAACCTGCCCGCACGGGTGCGTCGCTGCGCCCCGTGACGAGTACCGTCCGATGTGAAGACAGCATGGCGACATGCACCCAGCCTGCCGTACCATCGGAAAACCGCACCTTGCGCCAGACATCGTACTGGGCGGTGACGAGAACGGGCAGTCCTTTGCGGTGGTACACCCAGAGGATGCGGTAGTCGTAGCCTGGGCCCTGACGCAGAAATACCTTGTCAGAGGACAGGCTGGCGAAGCGGGGAAGCGTGTCCGGCTGGGACCCGGTCTGGGCGCCGGCTGCACCCCAGATAAGGGGCAGGACCAGGGCAAGAATGGCAAGTCGATATGCGCTCATGGGGGCGAGCCTGCCAAGCTCGGCGGCACTGAGCAAGACAACCTTATGTCACCAACCGCTTGCTTTACGTTAGGTTTGCCCGCCACAGTGCGCGGGTCAAAAGCCTAACTGCGCCCCTGGCGCACCTGAAGTCGGAGATCGAGTACGCCCATGCCCGCGACCAAGCCGCTCGTAATCGTGACCCGCAAGCTGCCGGATGCGATCGAAACGCGCATGCGCGAACTGTTCGATACACAGCTCAATCTCGAAGACCGGCCGATGGATCAGACGGCTCTCATCGACGCCGTCCAGAAGGCTGATGTGCTGGTTCCCACCGTGACCGACCGAATCGACGCCAAGGTTCTGGTGCGGGCCGGCTCCCGGTTGAAGCTGATCGCCAATTTCGGCACTGGCGTCGACAACATCGATGTCAAGACCGCGCTTGAGCGCGGGATCACCGTCACGAACACCCCAGGCGTGTTGACGGAGGACACTGCCGACATGACCATGGCGCTGATGCTGGCGGTGCCGCGCCGGCTGGTTGAGGGCGTCAAATGTCTTGAAGCTGAAGAGTTTCATGGCTGGTCGCCCAACTGGATGCTGGGTCACCGCATCTGGGGCAAGCGGCTCGGCATACTGGGCATGGGCCGCATTGGCCAGGCGGTAGC
>JAGWRJ010000319.1 GCA_028869725.1 Alphaproteobacteria bacterium
AGGATCGCCGCTTCCAGAGGCAGCTGCGGAGCCAGCAGCGTCGTGACCTGCTTATTGGATGGCGGAGAGCCACTTTTGTAATCTACCACGGCGGCGCCGCCGGCCTTCAGCTCGTCGATACGATCGGCGCGGGCGCGCAGGATGAAGCGACCGGCAGGCCCCTCGAATTCGGCTTGTCCAGTGACCTCGATGTGTAGGCGCGCGATGCTGCTACGTCTTCTGCGCTCTTCGGCGACGAACCATGCGGCAGCGCGCTGGAAGCGTGGCCGCCACAATGCACGCTCGGCTTGTGGCAGTTTGATCTCTGAAAAAATATCCTCGGCGATTTCGACGAGGCGCACTTCACAGCCATCTGGCAGAACCCCCGGAAATTCCTTGGCGAACCGCTCGAGCGCGTTGTGAATGGCAATTCCGCGCTCGCGCGGGCCAAACTCGCCTTGCAGGGGATCAAGCGGTCTCAACCTTAGAACATGTCGCGCATAAATCGCATACGGATCGCGCAGCCAGGTTTCGATCTCGGTGACCGCAAGCGCACGGGGGCGCGCAGAAACCGGCGGAGTTGGCGCCGGGCGTGGCATTGGTTCGGCCGGGGAGGGTGGGCGATCGAGCCTGCGCGCAATCTGAATCAGGGTGTCATCGCGAAGCCGCTCGCGGAGCCCGAGGCCTGCAGTCAGCTGCTCCAGCCTTTGCCACCACCGCGAGGCAACGGTTGGAGCGCCATCAGCCTTGAGGGCACGGGTCAGGAGCACCGTTTCGCCGCAGGCCAGGGTGGAAAAATCATGGGCAGCACGGCCAATGCTGCGTTCGGGGGCATCAAGCCCGAGCGCTCTGCGCATGGGCCGGGACAGCCAGGCATCATTGGCGGCTGTCTGGGGCCAGCTTGCCTCGTTGAGGCCACCGAGAATGGTGACATCGAAACGCTGGAGACGGGCTTCGAGCGGACCGAGAATGAACAGGCGGGGATGGCCGCCGTGGCTTGGCCGAACGGTTTTCTCGCGGGCAAGCTCACGAAAGAACGACGGGTACGCTTGGGGGGCGATTGCGGGCAGTGCGGTTGCAGCGGCCTGAAGGTCGCGTAGCAGGCCAGCCGCCACTCTTCCGGCGTCGCCGCGCCACAGCCGCGTGGCGCCACTTTCGCGATCGCTGGCCGCCAGAGCTTCGCCCGCTGCGATGTGGATTCCAAGTGCCTCGGTCAGATCGACCTCAGGGTACGAAAAAAGCTGCGCGAAGGGAGCCAAGATCGTTTGCACAGCGGTAAAATGCGGCGCGAGATCGGCGGGAATGCGCGCCGCAATTCCGGCAAGCCCTGCATCCGGGGAGGGACCACGTAAAGCCCGCCGATCAAGGGTGCGGCTGAACCGTCGAAACTGTGCTGGGTCACGGCCGCCTGCGGCAAGCGGGTGCTTTAGCAAGGCAAGTAGCGCAACCGGTGCAAAGCCGGATTCGGCAGCTTCGCTCAACAGGCAGAGAAACTCACCGGGCGGCGTATGTGCGAGCGGCCGGCCGGCGCTGTCATCAATGTCGATGTCCCAGCGGCGTAGTTCGGCAGCAACGCGTCGGGCCAGATTGCGGTCCGGAGTTACCAGCGCCGCAGTCGCATTGGGTGTCTCCAGGCTCTGGCGCAGGGCGAGCGCGATTACGAGCGCCTCCTCGGCCGGTGTTGCCGCTTCGATGAGCGTAAGCCCCTTTAGTCCGGGCAAGAGTGGTTCTGACCCGGCCTCCGCCAGTCTTTGCCAGGCATCAGTGGTCGGCGCCGGCAGCAAGGCCTGCCGGATCAGCGTGCGCCGCGCTGAGCGTTCTGCGGGCTCCTGCCAATCGCGCACCGCGCTGCGGTCGGTATCCAGAGCAGTCAGAAGCTGTTTGAGGCCAAATTGGGGATGCCCTTCCTCCAGACGATTCCAGCTGTCGTCGTCCAATTCGCGATCGAGGTCCGGAAGAATTACAGCGCCGTTCGGCAAGCTTGCGATGGCCGAAAGAAGCTGCGCTGTTGCGGGAATGCTGCCGGTAGAACCTGCAGCGATCACCGGTCCTGACGACCGTTGCGTCATGTGGCGGGTGACGGCGGCAAGAGCAACGTTGCGTCGGGCTGCCGGATCCATCGCGCCTTCTGCTGCCAGGACAGGCGGCCAAGCCTCACGCAATAGCAGCAGGAAGTCGCGCACATGCGCCCAGTGGGCAGCTAGCGAGCCCTCAATCAGCGTATCAAGTAGGCCCAGATCTGCATGAGCGGTCTGTGCCTCGAAGAGAAAGGCAGCAAGGCCGTTGGCCAGGGCGGTCGCCTGCGCAAAACTCAGGTTCTCGCCACGTCGGAGCGACCAGTGCCGGACGAGTTGAGCAAGCAGCAGCCGCTGACGCAAGGGAGCAATGGCCGGCGGCAGATCGAGATCCTCAGTAGCCGGATCGAAGGCCAATTCGTCTTCGTCCACATCCCCGAGTGCGCGGATGTCGGGCAGCAGTGCCGCCCCATCGAGTTGCCGGGCAAATTCATCACTGAGCGCGCGCACCGCACGCCGTGTAGGCAGAAAGATCACGGCCCGGGCGAGGGCGATGGGATCCTGCTGCGGACGAAGGCGCTCGATGAGACCACGAACTAGCGTTGTGGCAAACCCTCGTCCAGCATCAATGGTGAAGACGCTCTTGGCCATCCCTGCTCAAACCGGTGCGAGATCAGCGAGACAGGCCTCGGCTGGTGCAATTGCCTCGGGCCGGTCGATATGCATCCAGATGCCGTCCAGCCTCAGGCCAAACAGTCGCTCTCGCGCTATCGCCCTGTCCCACAGCGGATTTATGGAAAAACGTCCACCGGGAGCAGATTCGAAGAGGCGCGGATGAACTATTTCCACACTCGTCCACACAAAGGGCCCCACATGATGTTCGGGAACCCGCGCGAGGTGGCCTTGTGCATCCATGACGAAGTCGCCCTTGCCTTCGTAGCAGACCGAATTGACGGTCGCGGCCAAAAGCATGAGAGCGTCCATGACAGATGGGTCCCACTGCTGCTTGAGACGCTCTAGGGCGTGACTTGTACCTTCGATCCAGACCGTATCTGCGTTGACGTGGAAGAATGGTTCGCCTTCAAAATGCGAGAGAGCCTTGAACATTCCTCCTCCCGAATCCAGCAATTCGCTTCGTTCGTCAGAAATTCGTATTTCAAGGTCGCGCCGATTGGCCAGATGTGCCTCGATCTGATCTGCGAGGTAATGAACGTTCACCACCGCCATTTCGACTCCGGCGGCCACAAGCCGGTCAAGTACGTAGTCAATGAGTGCCTTGCCGGCCACTTTGACCAGAGGCTTGGGCGTGGAATTGGTAAGTGGACGCATCCGCGTGCCAAGACCGGCTGCCATCACCATTGCGCGTTTGGGACCGGTGTTCATGGCTGCGCCTCCGTTGCAGGAATTGCACGGCGCAACTCGGGCGTAATGTGTGCGTCGTACCAGGCCTTAAGTTCGGTCAGCACGGGGTGGCGCAGGTCCTGTTCGAGGTAGCGCCATACTCTTGGAATCATGGACAGGTAGCGGGGCTTTTTGTCCCGCACCCAAAGACGCGCGAAAATGCCGATAATCTTTGCATTGCGCTGTCCGGCCATAACCGCCATTTCCGAACGGAAGTGCTCCAAGTCAAAGCCGTGATGACCGGCTCTCATGGCCATATAGTGCGCGCGCATGTCCTCTGCTAGCTCCACCGGAACATCGCGGCGTGCATCTTCGATGAGTGAGACAAGATCATAGGCTTCGGACCCGGCGACTGCGTCCTGGAAGTCGATCAGTCCCGTGCGGCCGATGCCCTTTCGTTGTGACAGCCACATCAGGTTTTGTGCATGATAATCGCGATGTACGAACACAGGTGTCGTCCCGCGCACCAGTCTGAGAGCCGCAGACCACAGCGACCGATGCTCGGCGTGTTCCTGCCCACTGGCCTTGCGCCCCAGAACGAGTGGCAGATACCACTGTGCCAATAGATCAACCTCTGCCAGCAAAGCCAGTTCATCGTAGGGAAAAAATGCAATATCGCCGGGCAGAAGTGCGGGAGCGGGCTCCTCGTGCAGTCGGACCAGAAGGTCAACGGCTGTCCGGTATAGTTCCTGCTGATCCCCGCCGGCTGCAATGAGGTCTGCATAGAGCGCGTTGCCAAGGTCTTCGCTGAGGACAAAGCCCTCATCCGGGTCGCAGGCGTAAATCAGCGGGGTGCTGAAGCCCCGCTGTCGGAGATGTTCGGCGACTGCGACGAAACGGGCACAGTCTGCGCCGGCCAGGCGAGCGACGGCATTGTATCCAAGAGCCTGACGCTGAGCGTGATCTGCATCCGCCGGCGCGGGTGGTGATTCGGCCGCCTGAGGCTGGTCCATGACCATCGCTGTCTGACCGTTGCGTGAGGCGCGCAAATAGTGGCGTGTCGATGCATCGCCGGGCAGGGCTGTCAGCGTTGCGTCACCCCAGCCCGCATGAGCGAGAAAATCGCGTAAGCGCGCAGTGCGCTCAGACATGAACTCAACTCCACGTCAGAAAAATTCAGTCCAGCGTGTTGGTCCGGTCAGTTCGACACGCCGCTCGCCCTGACTGCCGGTTACAAGCTGAACAATCAAGGTATCGTCGGGTAGCAGATCCGAGGCCCGCTGCGGCCACTCGATTAGTACCGCGCCTGAATCAAGGGCGTCTTCGATGCCGAGCTCCGCCAGTTCGCTGTCCTGTTCGATGCGATACAGATCAAAATGCGAGATCGTCAGGTCTGGAAGGTCATAGACCTGCACCAGGCTGAAACTCGGGCTTGGGGCGGCCTCCTTCAGCCCGCGGGCGGCGAGGATGGCGCGCGCGAGCGCCGTTTTGCCGACCCCCAACTCGCCGTCCAGCGCGACCGCCGTCCCCCTCCGAAGGCCCGCGGCAATCTGCGCTCCAAGCGCGCCGGTGGCGACCAGATCCTTGAGAACGAGGTTGCGATGAAATTCCGAAGGGTTATGCCTCATTGTGCCTGTTTATCCTGCCGGACGCGCGGTCTCAACGCGTCCTTGTGTGGAGTTTGCGTGACCCTATGGACATGCTAGGGGAGGGGCCAATCATGGGATCAACGGGCAACTGGACCCAGCATGTCTGACAAGATTGTGATTCTGGGTGCCGGGCAGGCAGCAGCGCAGGCGGTCACCAGCCTTCGGGCCGAAGGCTTCTCTGGCGCCATCACCGTTGTGGGTGACGAGCCCTTTCCCCCCTATCAGCGTCCGCCATTGTCCAAGGCCTATCTGTTGGGCAAGCTGGAGCGCGACCGGCTTTTTCTAAAGCCTGACCAGTTCTACGTCGAAGCTGGTGTTGACCTGCGCCTTGGCGTCAAAGCCACCGCCATAGATCGGTCCGCGCACTGCGTAAAGCTCTCCGATGGCAGCTCCATAGCCTATGACAGGCTCCTGCTGGCCACCGGCACCCGGGTGCGTCGGATCAACGTGCCGGGGGCTGATCTGGAGGGGGTTCATTACCTGCGCAGCATTGCCGATGTGGACCTCCTGCGTCCGGCTTTGGCCCCAGGAAAGAGGCTTGCCGTAATCGGCGGTGGCTATATCGGCCTCGAGGTCGCGGCGGTCGCAGTCAAGCTCGGCCTTGAGGTCACCGTGTTCGAGGCCCTGGAGCGCCTGATGGCGAGGGCTGTGTCACCCCTCTTGTCGGAGTTCTATCTCGCCGAACATCGCGCCGCCGGCGTCGGGTTTCACCTGAAGACCGGCGTCGACGGCTTCATCGGAGAAGGCCGGCTGCGGGCGATACGGGCGGCTGGCGCCGAGTACGCGGCGGACCTTGCACTTGTGGGAATTGGGGTGCTGCCCAATACCGAGATTGCCGCTGCGGCAGGTCTGTCCTGCGATGATGGCATCGTGGTGGACAGATATTGCGCGAGCGTCGACGATCCAGCGATCTTTGCTGCAGGGGATTGCACGCGTCACCATGGCCGCGACGGTGTACTACTGCGCCTGGAATGTGTTCAGAATGCAATCGATCAGGCCAAACATGCAGCGCTGGCGATGATCGGCCGACCGACCCCCTATTCGGAGGTGCCTTGGTTCTGGTCCGATCAGTACGACCTGAAGATGCAGATTGCCGGGTTGGCCCGTCCTGGTGACGAGCTGGTGCAGCGTGGTGATCCGGCCACGCGAAAATTTGCGGTCTTCCACCTGCGGAAGGGGCAGGTGGCGGCCGTCGAAGCGGTCAATGCGGCACCAGAGTATATTGTCGGTCGCAAGTTGATCACTGACGGTACTCCTGTGTCTGCCGAACGGCTTGCGGACACCACCATCCCTATGAAACAGATAGTCTGAACAGCATCACTGCGAGCCAGAGGACGCCATGCCCAAGATCAAGTACATCGAGCATAATGGCAAAGAGCATATCGTCGACGTGCCGCTGGGCTGGTCGGTGATGGAGGGAGCGGTCAAGAACATGATCCCGGGCATCGACGCCGACTGTGGCGGAGCCTGCGCATGTGCGACCTGCCACGTCTACGTCGACCCGGCATGGACTGAAAAGCTCCCTCCGAAGGAAGACATGGAGGAGACCATGCTCGACTTCGCCCAGGACCTGGAGCCCAATAGCCGTCTGTCCTGCCAGATCAAGGTGACGGCAGAGCTCGAAGGCTTTACCGTGCGTATGCCCAAGAGCCAGCACTGACGTTTGCCAGTTTCTTGACCTTCACGCGACCTGGCCGACGTCCTGAACGCGGCGGGGCAGATGACACCGCACCGTGGTTCCACGGTTTGCGGCGCTGTCGATCTCGACCCAGCCATTGTGCAGTTCCACAAAGCGGTTGACCAACGCGAGGCCCAGCCCTGCGCCAGCCCGCTGGCCGGCATGGCCTTTGGCGGAGAAATGCTCGAAGACATTCGCCTTGACCTCTGGCGCAATGCCCGGTCCCGTGTCTGACACGTAAATCTGGACGTCGCCGGCCTCGCTTGCTGCACCAAGAACAATGCGTCCGCCACGCGGTGTAAACTTGAAAGCATTAGACAGCAGATTGAACACAACCTGCCGGATGCGCTTCTGATCGAGTTTCACGTAACCAATGTCCTGGGGGCAATCGAGCATGAATTCGATATCGAGAGCCTCGGCGTGGCGACGCAGCGGTTCGGCCACCCGCGACAGAAGTTCGTAGAGATTGACGCGCGACAGCTCAAGGCGCATTGCTCCCGAATCGATCATTGCCAAATCGAGAATGTCACTCGTGACCTCGGCAAGTTTGGCAGATGCAGACAGAATGTCCTCGACATAGTCCCGCTGCTTTGCTGTTAGCGGCCCGGCAACACCTGACGCGAGCAGGTCGGCAAAGCCATGCACCGCATTGAGAGGGTCGCGGAAGAGAAACGAAGCGTGATGAATGAAATCAGACTTGAGCTGATCGGCAGCAACCAGCGCTTCATTGCGCTCGCGCAGCGCGCCTTCCATACGCACGCGATCGGTGATGTCCGCAAAGGTCACCAGAGTGCCGCCATCAGGAAGCGCGGCGAGCGACACTGACAGGACTGACTTGTCACTGCGCTCCATTTGGCCCCAATCATTCTGGCGATCGGCGTTTGAGGCGATACTCGACACAAGCTTCTTCCACATGGCTTCATTGCCGAAGCGGCGGGCACAGATCTCTGCCAGTCTCTGGATG
>JAGWRJ010000030.1 GCA_028869725.1 Alphaproteobacteria bacterium
AGAATTCCGATGTGGCCGGCATGGTGATGGCCACAGGCATTGATGCAGCCGGACATCTTTATCTTGAGCTCGCCAATCTCCTCCTGGCGGTCAAGCTGGGCAAACCGGCGGGAGATCTCCTGCGCGACCGGTATGGACCGCGCATTGGCAAGATCACAGTAATCAAGGCCAGGGCAGGATATAATGTCACCGACAAGACCGCTGTTGGGGCTGCCAAGGCCAAGACCAACCAGTCTGTCATAGAGTGCCGGCAGATCCTTTTTGCGGACATGGGGCAAAACCAGATTCTGCTCATGACTGACGCGGATCTCTGCCAGTGCAAAGTCATCCATGAGCTTGGCAAGTCCATCCATCTGGTCGGCCGAGCAGTCGCCCGGAACGCCGCCTGTCGGCTTGAGCGAGATCGTGGCGATAGCGTAACCAGGAACACGATGGCCGCTCAGATTGTGTCGGCTCCAGGCTGCGAAGGCGCCATCGCGGGCCAGGGCTGTTTCAAACTCGAGGCATGTGTTGGGCAGGGTGTCGAACGCGGGAGGCGCAAAATAGGCCGCAATGCGGGCACGCTCGTGCTCCGGCAAATCAAGGCTTCCGTCAGTCTTGATCTCTTCAAACTCGCGCATCACGCGGGCGCGCATCTCCTCAAGCCCCAGAGCGTTCACCAGGATCTTGATGCGTGCCTTGAAGATGTTGTCCCGCCGACCTTCCATGTTGTAAACGCGCAGGATCGCCTCGAGGTAGGCGAGGATGTCCTGGCGCGGCACGAAGTCTGCAATGCATAATCCGACATACGGTGTGCGTCCCATGCCGCCACCAACGAAAATCCGATAACCGGTTTCGCCTGCATCGCTGCGCAGGATTTCGATGCCGATGTCGTGAAAGCGAACGGCGGCACGGTCTGCCGCTGTTCCGGAGACGGCAATCTTGAATTTTCGGGGAAGGAACGAAAATTCCGGGTGCAGGCTTGACCACTGTCGCACGATCTCGGCGAGAATACGGGGATCTTCCACTTCATCTGCCGCAGCACCGGCAAATTGATCCGCCGTTACGTTGCGGATGCAGTTGCCGCTGGTCTGCAACGAGTGCATCTCCACGCTGGCGAGCTCGCGCAGAATGTCCGGTACGTCGACGAGGCGAGGCCAATGATATTGAATGTTCTGGCGCGTGGTGAAGTGCCCGTAGCCCTTGTCATACCGGCGGGCGACGTGGGCAAGCATGCGCAGCTGCCGAGCAGAAAGCGTGCCATAGGGAATTGCAACGCGCAGCATGTAGGCGTGCAGCTGCAGATAGAGGCCGTTCATCAGACGCAGGGGTTTGAACTCGTCCTCGCTCAGTTCTCCCTGCAATCGGCGATCCACCTGACTGGCAAACTGCTCGACGCGCTCGCTCACCAGGCGGGCATCAAACTCGTCATAGCGATACATCGAATGCCTCCGGACCCTCGGCGTGCTTGGGGCTGGGTGGTGTGGGTGGTGGGGTGGTGCGAAACCTGGGGGCGCTGGCCGGATCCGCCTGTTTGCCGAGCTCGGGATGGACGCTGGGACCGCTGGCCCGGATCATTTCGCGCTCTTTGACCGGCACGGCGATCCCGTCTTCAAGGCGCACTTCAAAGCGGTAAGGATTGACCACATGCCCGGCCGCGACCTCCTGCTTTACTGCCGTAAGCGCGGCCGTGCAGGCGGCTTTGTCGGCGAACAGCTCCGCGTCAGCCAGAGCACCGGTCCAGCGTCCCTGCTGCCAGTAAACAACCGCCCCATCGCGCAGGCGGTTCGCGGTGATGATTTCGATGCCGTTGGCCATGGCCGATAGATCGCAGCTTCCAGAGGTGAATTCAATAGAACATTATCATGATAGTATATCAAATTATATCACATAATATAAAATGTATTATATGTTGGAACCTCACGCTGGCCGCCCTGCTGCTTCCAAGGTCATTGCGTCCGGCCGCGCCCGACGTAAACATCCAGCCGGGAATGATGCTCCAGCGTGGTGGTGATGCAGGGCGAAGACGAAACGCGTGGAGTGGGGGCACTCGGCGAAGGCACACCCCAGTCCGTGTCACTTCTTGCTGCGAGCACGGCCAAGGCTGACGCCTATCTCGACGAGGCGATCAGGGTCCTCCGTCTTAAGGCACGG
>JAGWRJ010000320.1 GCA_028869725.1 Alphaproteobacteria bacterium
CTATTTTGTCATCTCCTCCTTCGAGGCCTTGATGGAGGAAACCTACAAGGACTTTGGCGCACTCTATAAGTGCCTTGCCACGGGCCCTACCTATCGGCCAGGTGAGATCCTTCCCAGCGATCATGTCCACACAAGCGGTACCCACACCTATGTGGGCGGGAGCCACGTCGCAGCGTAGGCTGAGGCGGATGCTGAAACCGGACCAAATTATTTTGGATGATCCAGGGATTCCAGGTAGGCGCGCCATGTCCGGTCCATTGCATCATCGAACGGCGTCTGGGCTGCCCAGCCCATGGCGCTCAGCCGCGAGACGTCCATCACCTTGCGCGGAGTACCGTCTGGCTTGGAAACATCGTACGTAAACTTGCCATGCCAGCCTGCCACCTTGGCAATACGCGTCGCAAGCTCGCGGATCGTCATCTCCTTACCCGTCCCAACGTTTATGTGCTCGAGATCCGAATAATGTTTCATCAAAAACACCAAGGCATCAGCGAGATCATCGACGAAGAGAAATTCGCGCTTGGGTTCTCCGCTTCCCCATAACTCGACGGTGTCACGGTTTTCTTTTTTTGCCGCGGCGATTTTCATGATAAGTGCAGCGACCACATGGCCCTGCGTCAGGTCATAGCGGTCACCCGGTCCAAACAGGTTCGTTGGCATCGCTGAAATAAAATCGCATCCATACTGCTTACGATAGGCTTGGCATAGCTTGATACCAGCAATCTTGGCGATGGCGTACCACTCGTTGGTTGGCTCAAGCGGTCCCGTAAGAAGAGCGCTCTCCGTCATAGGCTGGGGCGCAAGCTTGGGATAGATACAGGAGGACCCCAGAAACAGGAGCTTCCTCACGCCCGCCTTGTAGGCTGCGTGTATGATGTTGGTCTCTATGACGAGATTCTCGTATAGAAACTCGGCTGGCCGGGTGGCATTTGCCAGAATGCCGCCCACTGTTGCTGCAGCCAGAAAAACTGCGTCTGGCTTGTTGCGACTGACCCAGTCCTCGACCTGCCTCTGGCCCAAAAGGTCCAATTCCTGGCGCGTAGCAGTCAAAATGGTGCAATTTTCGCGCTGCAGCCGCCGGACGATGGCACTCCCCGCCATACCTTTGTGGCCTGCGACCCAGATTTTCTTACCGCCGAGAGCGAACACTTCATTCACGATTTCGGCCCTGTTTCATGAGGCGTAAGTCACTCTCCATCATGTCCTTGACCAGGTCCTCGAAACTGGTTTCCGGCTTCCAACCCAGAATACGTTGGGCCTTGGATGCATCGCCCTGCAGGAAGTCCACTTCCGTAGGGCGATAATAACGAGGATCGACCCTCACAAGCGTCCTTCCGGTGCGCCTGCAGATGCCCTGCTCGCTTTCACCCTCGCCCTTCCATTCGAGCGTGATGCCAATATAAGCAAAGCTGCGTTCCGTGAACTCCCGCACGCTACGGGTTTCTCCGGTCGCCAACACGTAATCATCTGCCGAAGGTTGTTGAAGCATGAGCCACATGCCCCGCACATAATCTTTTGCGTGCCCCCAGTCCCTTATGGAGTCCATATTGCCCAGATACAACGTATCCTGGATACCATGATGAATAGCCGCCACTGCCCTTGTAATTTTGCGGGTTACAAAGGTTTCGCCGCGGATAGGGCTCTCGTGATTGAACAGGATTCCGTTCGATGCGTGGATGCCGTAGGCCTCACGATAATTGACCGTAATCCAGTACCCATAGACTTTGGCTGCACCGTAAGGTGAGCGCGGATAAAAGGGGGTCGTTTCCCGCTGCGGCTTTTCCTGCACCAAGCCAAACATTTCCGAGGTCGAAGCCTGATAAAATCGGGTTTTACCTTCCAGCTTCAGGATCCGGATTGCCTCGAGAATGCGCAGCGTACCCAGCGCGTCAGCGTTAGCGGTATACTCCGGCGTCTCGAAGCTTACCTGGACATGGGACTGGGCTGCGAGGTTGTATATCTCGTCAGGCTGTGTCTCCTGAATGATACGGATCAGATTGGTGGAATCTGTGAGGTCACCATGGTGCAGGACGAAGCGCGCCCCGCCTTTGTGATGAAGATCTTCATAGAGGTGGTCGATGCGCCCAGTATTGAAGGACGAAGATCTGCGCTTGACGCCGTGGACCAAATATCCTTGTGAAAGCAGAAATTCCGCCAGATATGCGCCATCCTGACCGGTGACACCGGTAATAAGTGCAATTTTTTGAGCCATCATCGTTTCGATTATAGAGACAATGGACAATTACAGGATGTTTGCTATCAGGAAAAGTCCTTCTGAGGAGGTCCCACGATTGGGCAAGGGGGTACCCTTGCGGAAGAACCTGTGCGCTTCGTCACGAAGAATCGAGGCGCCGTCGCCAAAGGCGCGGATGCGCCTCTCAAGAGAGGCCGGCGACCGCGCCCGCGACACGCGCCACATCACCCTCATCCATGCCGACAAACATCGGCAGGGTCAGAATGTGCTCGGCCTCGCGCTCGGCAACCGGACACAGTCCGGACCTAAGCCCCCGGTCGCGATAGAACTTGAGAAGATGGACCGGCGTGTAATGCACATTGGCGCCTATCCCTTGCGCCCGTAAGGCAGCAAAGGCGCGATCGCGGTCGATCCCGTCGGC
>JAGWRJ010000321.1 GCA_028869725.1 Alphaproteobacteria bacterium
CTGATAGACCTCATGCACCTTTATGGCGCGAGCCGCTGGCAGATCCTGACCCGCCTTCAGCTGCCCACCGCACTGCCATTTCTCGTTTCCGCGATGAAGGTGTCAGGCGGCCTCGCCCTGATCGGGACCGTGGTTGCCGAGTTTGCTGCGGGCACCGGTACGGCAACAGGACTGGCCTGGACCATTACCCTGGCAACTCGCAATCTCGAGATGGCCGAGGCCTTTGCCGCACTCGCCCTGCTCTCTCTGCTCGGCATCGCGCTATTTTTTGCCCTGTCGGGCCTGGAGTGGCTCCTGCTGCATCGCTGGCACGAAAGCGCACTCAGGAAGACGCAATGAGCGCGAAGTTGCGCTGTCGTGCGAATTGCGCCTAACATCAAAAGTCGAAGCGTAATCGAAGGTCTGCGGGATGTTTGTCGAAGTCGAGGGCGCACGCCTGTTTTTCGACGTGCTCGGTGCAAAATTCATCCTCGACGGCCCCAAGATGCGCGAAAAGCCGACCCTGATCGTCATGCACGGCGGTCCGGGCTTTGACCACTCCACCTTGCGACCATTTTTTGATCGTTTCAGCGATACCCACCAGCTTATCTACATTGATCATCGCGGCAATGGCCGCTCGACCGGAGCTCCACAGTCGTGGAATCTGTTGCAATGGGGACGGGACGTCAAAAATCTCTGTGACGTGCTGGGCATCGAGAAGCCACACGTTTACGGCAATTCCTTCGGGGGCATGGTCGCCATGTCCTATGCCGCCCAATTCCCAAACCATCCCGAAAAGCTGGTGCTGTCCTCAACAGCAGCACGTCTGCATCTTGATACCACCTATCGCATGCTGGAAGAGCGTGGCGGTACGCAGGCGCGCGAAATAGCCGTAAGATTCTGGACGCAGACTGATGCGCAGGCAATGGACGATTACGTGCGGGTCTGTCTGCCGCTATACAACCCCGGCCCACCCAACCCTCAGGTGGCGGAAGGTTGGGCGCGGGCCGTGCGCCGCCCTGAAGTGTCAGCCCATTTCATTCTTGGCGAGATGCGGACTATGGACCTGCGTCCGGGCCTGCCGGCAGTTTGCTGCCCAACCCTCGTTCTGGCAGGCGGATATGATCCCATTACTCCGCCGGACTGCAGCAGAGAGATCGCCGGGCTGATTCCGAGCGAACTGAGCCATCTTCACATCCTCGAGGAGGCCGGCCACGGTATCCATCGCGATTGCCCTGGAGAAGCCGAACGTATTCTGCGCGGTTTTCTCGAAGGCTCAGGCTCATGACGGAGCGCGGCGCTGCGCCGCTCAAACGCCACGTAGCCGCTGTGGTGGCGGGCAATGCGCTCGAGTTCTACGATTTTCTGACCTACTCCTTCTTTGCCATCTATATCGGCGAAGCCTTCTTCCCAGCGAAGGATCCCGTCACAAGCCTTCTGGCCTCGCTTGCAACCTTCGGAGCAGGCTTTGCCACACGTCCGCTCGGCGGCGTCCTGCTTGGCATCCTGGGCGACCGCCTGGGTCGCAAGCCGGCGATGTATCTGTCCTTTACGCTGATGGGCCTTGGCATGCTGGGCGTGACGCTGACTCCCTCCTATGCGCAGATCGGGCTTGCCGCTCCGGTGCTGCTCATCACCTTCCGGCTGGTTCAGGGCTTTGCGCTCGGTGGCGAAGTCGGTCCGACCACGGCCTTCCTGATCGAAGCACCGCCGGCATCGCGACGCGGCTTCTACGGTTCACTCCAGTCAGCGTCTCAATATCTGGCGACGTTGGTGGCGGGCGCTGTTGGCACGCTGCTGGCCGCGCTGTTGCCAAGATCTGACCTGGCAAGCTGGGGTTGGCGCGTCGCGTTTTTCGCTGGAGCAGCGATCATCCCGTTCGGCCTGATGGTCCGTCGTTCCCTTCCCGAAACTCTGGACCACGCGGCAGCACCCCCAGCCAGAGCGTTGCGTGAACACTGGTCCACCATCGTGTTCGGCCTGATGTTGATGGGAGGCGCAACCATCGCCACCTATGTGATTCTGTCGCTGACGACCTATGCACAGGCCACCCTTCATATGCCGGCGCAATGGAGCTTTGGTGCAACCTTGGCGATTGGCATTGGAGGGGTAAGCGGAGCACCTATTGGCGGGCATATGTCCGACCGCAAAGGACGCAAGCCGGTCATGCTGACAAGCAACGGCTTGCTCCTCGCATCCACTATTCCAGTCTATTTTGCACTATCCCAGTGGCGATCAGGACCGATGCTCGTCTTTGCCGCCTTCTATCTGACCTTTTTGCTGGCAATGAATGCCGGCGTGGGAATCATGACGCTCTGTGAACTTCTGCCGCCAAGCGTACGTTCAGGGGCCATGTCGACGATCTACGCCTTGGCCATTGCCGTATTCGGAGGCAGTGCGCAGTTTATCGCGGTGTGGCTGACCAATCGTCTCCATGACCCCATGGCCCCGGCCTATTACATGTCGGCAGCGCTTGCCGTCAGCTTCATCGCCATTTCGGCTTTGCACGAATCAGCGCCGATCCGACTTGCCAAAGCCCGCTCTCCGCATAGCTGACCTTGGGTCCGCGCTGCAAACGTTTCAATTGGGCAGTTACGACGGGTTTTGATTGACGCTGCACGAGGCAGCTGCCTTCATATGTACGACCGCAATACGGAACCTGATGATGAATGAAGCTGCAATTCGCGTCGAAGACGCCATCTGCTCCCGCAAGTCTGTTCGGGCTTTTCTGCCTGACGCGGTGCCACGCGACCTCCTGGAACATATCCTGCGCGTGGCACTGCGCGCGCCCTCAGGCGGCAATCTGCAGCCCTGGCGGCTCTATGCTCTGATGGGAGCCAGCCGTGACCGACTTGTCGCTGCGGCTGCCGAGGAGCGCAAAATCCATCCTATGGGTGAAGCTCCCGAATATCCGATCTACCCGCCCAATCTGAATGAGCCCTATCGCAGCCGCCGCTATCGCCTTGGCGAAGCGATGTACGCCACCATGAACATTCCGCGCGACAACAAGGCTGCGCGCCTGGCCTTCTTTGCCCACAACTGGGAGTTCTTTGGTGCCCCCGTGGGCCTCATCATCACCATGGATCGCCAGATGGGTGTCGGGCAATGGGCCGATCTCGGGATGCTGTTGCAGAATATCATGCTGCTCGCCCGCGCCCATGGCCTGCATACCTGCCCCCAGGAGTCCTGGGCATCGTTCCAGCATGTGGTCCGCCGTACGCTGCCAATTCCAGAACATGAAATGGTGTTTGCCGGAATGGCGATCGGCTATGCCGACGGCGCCCATCCGGTAAACAGCCTCAAATCCGAACGGGCCCCACTGGAGGAAATCGTCACCTTCGTCGAATGACCCTGATGGGAGCCGGCTGCCCCTTCCGGGCAGAGTCAAAGCCGTCGGGTGCCACCTGCACGAGCGGGTACGACGTCATCGCGCGCATGGGTCACGCCGCAGCCCTCTTGAGGGCTGCAAGGTCAAGTTTTTCATGGACCTGATCGCGGCCAGGACGTCCCGCGCACGCGGCCCGTTCAGAAGCTCGGGCAATTCTTCAGGCACGATCTGCCAGGAAACGCCAAATTTGTCTTTCGCCCAGCCGCACTGGCCTTCTCCCTCTACGCAGAGCGCGTTCCAGTAATAGTCGATTTCAACCTGGTCCTTGCAGTGGACGACAAAGGAGATGGCCTCACTGAATGCGAAATGTGGGCCGCCGTTGAGCGCAGTAAAAGGCTTGCCGTCGAGTTCGAAGGCGACGGTAAGTACATCACTGGCATTAGGTGGTGGGACGTCGGTTCTGCGCACGCGCCTGATGATCTTCGAATTGGGAAACAGCGCAACGTAGAATTCGGCTGCTTCTTCAGCCTCATGGTCAAACCAGAGGAATGGGGTGATATCCGGCATGGCGGATGCTCCAATCTACCCTCGATGTCTGACTATTCTGGCGGGGGGCCATCCATCATCGGCACAATGATACATTCGCCATCACCTGCAATACTGAGAAATTTCTCGATCTGGGCCAGCTGGTCGGCGGCATCCTTCGCCTGAAGGATCGCAAAGCCGCAGCCATCGGCGAACAGCTGAAGACCCGCACCTTCGTCCACGTGAATCTCACTTCCGGCACGGCGCACGCGCCTTCCCTGCGCAGCCGGCAGGAATGCGCCTGTCATCAGAAGACGACCCACTTTCATCTCGCGTTCAGCCAGGGCGCGCATGTTCGCCATGTCTTCAGGATCCGAAGGACCGTTCATGCCGCCGGCGGGACGGAAAAAGGAAATATAGCGCATGCCTTTATTCGCTCCGCATATATTGACTATTACGTTGATATCAACATACATAGTGGAAAGTCAAATCCGGATTCGTGAATTTCTGACGACGGGATACATATGGCGAAGCAGCAGGCGCTGCCGTTCGAGACCACACTCTACGTAAAAGAGCACTGCCTGTGCCTGGCGACGCAACGCGCCGCGCGCGCACTTGCGCGCAGGTTCGACGCGGCGTTCGCTCCCTATAACCTGACCAACGGACAGTTTTCGCTTCTAATGGCGCTGAACCGGCCACAACCGCCCTTGATCGGCGATGTCGCCAGTCTTCTTGCCATGGACCGCACCACGCTGACTGCCATGCTCAAGCCGCTGGAACGGCGAAAGCTTGTCGAGGTGCACGTGGACGAAGCTGACCGACGCGGCCGACGGCTCGTGATCACGACGCCAGGACGCGTCCTGCTGGCAAAGGCCTTTCCTGTGTGGAAGCGTACGCTCGATGAAATCGAACACGGGCTGGCCGATGCCCAGGAGCTGCGTCAAACGCTTTGGACCGTGCCGTGAGCTCCGTCTCAAGATTCTTTCCCTCAGGTTGATTACGCGTCCGAAGACCATTCCAACAAATATGACAGGAGACCGACATGGCGCGCACTGCATCACCGAAATCCAGGCCTGCCTCAAAAGCTGTGAACAGCAGGCCACGTGCGCTGCTGTTGGTTGCAACGCGCAAGGGAGCGTGGCTGTTCAAGGGCGATCCGGCACGACGTAGATGGGAGAGCGATGGCCCGCACTTTTTGGGCCAGATCATCAATCATCTGGTGCTCGACCCGCGCGACGGGCACACCATGCTGGCCACAGCTTCTACCGGTCATCTCGGTCCTACCATGTTCCGTTCCACCGACTTCGGAAAACACTGGGCAGAAGCAAAGGCGCCTCCGGCTTTTGCAAAGGCAAAGACCAGCGCGGGCCGCAGCGTCAGACATACGTTCTGGCTGACCCCCGGCCACCACAGCGAGCCGGGGGTCTGGTATGCCGGCACCTCGCCACAGGGTGTATTCCGCAGCGAGGACGGCGGCGACACCTGGACGCCCATCTCTTCCGTCAATGACAATCCTGACTTCCAGGCGCTCTGGGGCGACGACCAGGGCGGCACGCCGGATGGACCGACGGTCCATTCGATCAATATCGATCCGCGCGATGCACGACACCTCTATTTCGGCATGTCGAGCGGTGGCGTCCATGAATCGACCGATGGCGGCAAGACCTGGCGCCCGCTGCTCGCAGGCATGGAGGTCGTCGACGGTCTTGATGTGACGAACATGGCCTTCCACGACCC
>JAGWRJ010000322.1 GCA_028869725.1 Alphaproteobacteria bacterium
CCATCGGCACAGCGGCGTTTCCAGACCTGGCTCATCGCCCTTGAGTTCGCGCGCGACGACGAGGCACGCGAGCGTGGGGCAGACGGGGCTGACCTTGCGGCGGCGATCATGGCCTCGATCCGTTTTCTACGCGAAGAAACGGCGCCTGATGCGCCATCGTACACGAGCTCGCGCATGGCACATGCGTGCCTCATCGGTTATTCCCATGTACTTCAGGAACGCGTGTCACGCCTTCTCGGGCCATTGCCAAGCCATGCGCAGGAACCAGCAAGCACGATCCTGTCCTTCGAAGTCGTAAGCCTCCTCCTGGTACCTCTTCTCCTGCTTGCGGCGTTTGCTGGCGCACTTTATGGCGCCCCTCTGTTGCGCGCACTTCTTGCCCTCACATCGTTATGAACCATACCAGCCGGACCGCTGTCATGCTCGCAGCGCTCTTCATGCTGCAGAGCCTTCCGCTGCACGCCGCAGCGCGGCAACACGCAAGGCCCGAAGCAGCCACCGACACCGTAATCGTCGCAGCCCGGGCGCTTCGCACGCGTTTTACGGCCTTTGGTGAGGTGGAACCTGTCGCGCTCACCAGTATACGTGCAGTTGAGGCCGGTGTGGTCGAACAGCTGGTTCTGCCAGGTGATAACGTCGCTGCAGGACAGGTGCTTGCCGTCCTGGGCGGCACGCAGGCGCAAAGCCTGCTCGCCGAGCGTCAGAGTGCGTTTCACGCAGCTGAAATCAGGCTCGCCGCCGACCGGCGCAGACAGGCGGCAAGGCTTGTAACGCGCCAGGCCGTCGCGGCGGATGAGGCAGCCTATCAAAGAGCACGCGGTCAACTGAAGATTGCACGCGATACCCTGACGCTCCGTGCACCGGCCGCTGGCGAGGTTGTCGCCGTCAGGGTGAGTGATGGTGAGCGGATTTTTGCCGGTCAGCGTCTGCTCAGCCTGCAGACGGGCCCCCTCTGGCTCAAGGCAATCTATTACGGACAGGAGGCCAGTGCGATCAGGCCGGGCATGACCGGAAATTTCATACCCATGTCCGGCCCGCCGATACCAGTGCAGGTCAAGACTGTCGCCCGCTCGCTCGCCGCCGATGGCGGCGAGCAGGTTATCCTTCTGCCGCGGGTGACCCACAGCAAGTGCGCAGAATTACTGCGCTCATGGCGCAGCGGTACCTGGGGTGACGTCGAGCTCGATGGGCCCGTAAGGACCGTGGTCGCGGTACCGACCCGAGCCCTCATTCTCGATCACGCACGCTGGTGGGTATTGGTCCACACACCAGCGGGTGATCGCCGGCAGGCGGTGGTACCGGGCCCCGCCCGCGGCTGGATGACCATAATTCTGCAGGGTCTGGAGCCCGGCATGAAGGTGGTGGCGCAAAACGCATACCTCGCGTTCCATCAGGACATCTCACAGCGCTACGCACCAGCTGACTAGCCATATGCCGCTGAACGCTTCCCGCATTCCACCGATCCTGACCCGTCCCCTTCTGTGGGCGCTCCTCTTCGGCATCGTACTCTGTTACGCGATCTATGCCTGTCTGCGGATCCCCGTTGAGGTTCTCCCCCAGTTCAATTTTCCACAGATCAGTATCGTGGTGCATGTGCCCGGGACCACGACAGGTGAGCTTGAGAACCTTGTCGTCTACCCGCTGGAAGGCCAGATCCTGACGCTTTCCAACCTGCAGAGCGTCCGCTCGACCATGCGCGATGGCGTCGCTCAGATCAATGTCCGCTTTCGTGAAGGAACATCCGCCACGATCGACCTCGAGGCAGTCAATGGCGCGATTGATCAGGCACGGGGTCAATTGCCACCGAACGTCAATCCGTTGGCACAGATCATGGGCAATGCCATCAATGAGGTGGCGGACTATACGGCCGAGATTCCGGCGAATATCGCTCCGGCGCAGGTACAGCGGGCTGTCGAATCCAATGTGGCGCCAGCCCTGCGGGCGCTTCCAGGGGTTCAATATGTGAACGTCTACGGTGCCGGTGATGAAGCACTCTGGATCCAGCCGGATCTTGGCGTGCTACGTCGCTATGGCGTGTCGGCGAGCACCCTCGCAGCGGCAGTGCGCAATGACGTACTCCTCAAACCCTCCGGCTATATCCGCGAGGGCCACAACGATGTCCTGATCGAAGCGCGACACCTGCCCGCACATATTGCCCAGCTTGAGGCCATTGCCGTTCCAGGTCCGCATGGCGCTATCCCGCTTCGTGCGCTTGCGCACGTCGTACGCGCAGCAGTTCCGACCCGCAACGCCATCCTGCTCGATGGCCGACCAAGCGTCGCACTGACGGTGATCAAGCAGCCGGGAGTTGCCACCATATCCGTGACACAGAAGGTCGAGGCTACACTCAGACGAACGCTTCCTCAGATCCCTCATGGCGTGCACTGGGTACGCACCTACGATCAGGGTCACATTGTACACCTCGTGGGCACCGATCTGGGACGCAATCTCCTTCTCGGCATGGCCCTTGCCATTGCGGTGCTGTTCTGGGTGCTCGGGGCCGGGCGCGGGATCTGGATACTGGCGTTCAGCATTCCGCTGGCGCTCGCGCTTGCAACGACTGCGCTCTACGCGATGGGGCAGGATCTCAACCTCATGACGCTTGGTGCGCTCACAGTCGCTGTGGGTCTCCTCGCTGATGACGCGATCATCGTTCTTGAGAGCATCTATCATCAGTGGGAGACAGGCGACGGACAATGGGCCGGGATATGGAACGGCGTAAGGCGGATTGCCATTGCCGATGTTACCGGTACGCTCAGTAACGTGACGATCTATGTGCCGCTTCTTTTCGTGGGCGGCCTGGTCGGGCTCTTCTTCATTCCCTTTTCGCTGGCGATGAGCGTCGCCCTTGCAGCCTCACTCGCTGTCTCACTCACCTTCATACCGCTCGGTCTCGGCTTTATTGGTGCACGCCCGGCGCAGGGCGCAAGCAGCGGTCAGCGTGCCCTCGAATGGGTACGCCACCAGAACGAGCGGCTGTTTCACCTTGTCTCGCGACGGCCACGGCTGTCGCTCGCAATCACGTTCGCGATACTTGTGCTGTCTCTTGTGGGCCTGGTCGCCGTACCGGTCAATTTTCTGCCTCTTCCAAACGAAGGCGTGCTGCTTGAATCATTTACCCTGCCGCCGGGCAGCGCGCTGGTTGACACGCGTGCTGCCGTTGTCAGGATGACGAGACGGCTCCTTGCTGATCCCCAGGTGGCGCATGTTTATGCCCGGATCGGCTCGTCAGTGCACACCACCTACACCGAGCCAGCCAATGCGGGCGAAATACAGGTCGTTTTGAAGCCGGGCGTCAGCGTCAACGCGCTTGATCAGATCGGCCGTCGGATCAGGCAGGAAACGCGACTTCCCGGGGTTCAGCTGTCGGTCGATACCCCGACGGTCGAACGGCTTGGCGAGAGCCTTTCCGGCCTTCCCCAGCCCTTCGTAATCCATATCTTTGGATCGCGTATGGGCATGCTCCGTGCCACAGCCCGAAAAGTCGCGGCACGCCTGCGCCGCGTACCGGCACTTTCGGATATCATCGACAGTGACGGCTATCCTGTCAGCCAATTGCAGATCGATCCTAGCGGTCAGGTTCTGGCGCAGCATGGGCTCTCACCTGCACAGCTTTATGCTCAGCTCGATCCGCTCCTCAAGGGCGAGGTCCTCGCCCGGATTCCCGAAGGCAACGTCCCGCTCAACGTGTACATCCGTCTTGCCGGCGCACCGCAATCCACTCCCACTGCGCTTGCGCGCCTGCCAATCCGCACCCAGGGATGGACCCCTCTTGATGAGCTGGCGCGGATCAGGCTCGTCGAGACTGCGAACCAGATCCGTCACATCGACGGTGCACGCGCTCTGGACATACGCGCAACACCTTCGGGCTCTCCTGGCAACACGATCACCGCGGCCCGGCGAGCACTTAAGGGCTTGAAGCTTCCGTCCGGGTACCGCATCGCCTTTGGCGGACTTTATGCACAACTCGAACGCGCAGCACTGGGCCTGGGGCTGGCGGCGGTGGCTGCGTTCGTCCTGATGGCCGGCTTTCTCATCCTGCAGTTCGACGGGCTGCTCATCCCGGGGCTCCTGCTCCTTGAGGTACCTCTGGCCATCACCGGCGGCGCGATTGCCCTCATCGTGAGTGGCGTCGGGCTGAATGCCACAGGCATCATTGGCTTCCTGACGCTGATCGGCATTGGGCTACGCCACAGCATCGTTCTTCTTGACCGCGCCCGACAGAACGAAATCGCCGGCATGCCTGTGGAGGATGCGGTTCGCGAGGCCATCGAAGTGCGTTTCCGTCCGATATTGCTCACGGCTCTCACCGCAATCCTCGGAATGCTGCCCACCGCGATCGGGCTTGGCCAGGGGGCCGCGCCCGAACAAGGCCTTGCTGTGGTCATTCTGGGCGGGCTCGCCTGGAGCGCAGTGCGCAGCACAAACCTCATTCCCGCACTTTACCTGCACTGGCGCCGTCAGCAGCTAGCCCGGGAGATATCGCCTTGATGTCCCGGATGAAGCCATCATCCTATTGTTGCGCCCCACTCGCCTTGGGTTCCCTGCGCGCATCGGCGGTCATTGCGGCATGTGCCGCGATCCTTGCCGGCTGTGCCGTTTACCATGCAAGGCCACTCCCCAAGGCTCCCAACCTGGCTTCAGTTCCATCCCTTTCGGTGCCGGTGGCACGATTGCGGGTGTCCTGGCTCAAGCCCCAAACCTTCCATCCAGCGATGGGACTTAGCGAAACCAACGTGATTACCCTTGCCGTGGCTGACAATCCCGAGCTCAAGGCAGCACGTCTGGCAGCCGGGGTGGCACGCGCGCAACTCCTCGTCGCCGGTCTGCTCCCGGATCCGCAGATCGGAGGAGGATTGTCGAAGTCTTCCCTGCTGACAGGCTATAACGTCAGTGTTGCAGAAGATATCGCTGCACTTGTTACCCGTGGTGCAACCGAACGCGCCGCGGGTGATCATCTCAGGCAGGTGCACCTCAACATCCTATGGCAGGAATGGCAGGTCGCCGAACGCGCCAGAGAGCTGTTCATTGAGTCCCGCGCGGCCACAAGACTGCGCCCGGTGCTTGACGCCCGCCGCAAGCTCCAAAGCCGTCTCTACCATGCCGATATGCGTATGCTCCGTAACGGCGATTCCACGCGCGACGCCGTGACGGCAGATTTCGACGCGTGGAAATCGGCAGAGACAGCGTGGACCGCGTTCGAACTCAGGGAGAACAGGACCCGCCACGCGCTTGATGCACTGCTGGGCCTGGCCCCGGATGTTAGGCTTCGGCTCCGCGGCAACTCGCGCCCGGACCAGGTAAGCCGCACCCAATATCGCGCAGCGCTCGCCAATTTGCCGTATCGCCGGCCAGATCTCCTTGCGCTCAGGGCGGGATATCGAAGCGCGGAGGCACGCCTGCGTGCCGCCATCCTCGCACAGTTTCCGCTGCTGCGCGCGGGCGTAACCAAGTCACGAAGTGCTGGTGACGGAATACCGAGCATCGGTTTCAACGTAGATCTGACGCTACCTCTCTTCAATCGCAACCAAGGGGGGATCGCACTTGCCCGGGCCAGCCGGGCTGAGCTCTTTCGCAGCTATGAGGCACGTCTCGATGCGGCAACCGGTGAGGCAGACACCATTTGGGGAGCGCTGCGCATCATGCAGCGGCAACTTCAAATTCTGGATGCTCATCGTGCAGCTCTCATGCGGACGGCAGGGGTTGCCCGAAAGTCTCTTGCCCGCGGCAGGGAGAGTCTGAAAGACTATGTTCCGCTTGAGGTCAGTGCTTTGACCACGCAGGCCGAGGCCATCCAGCTTCGCGCGTCGCTGCAGAAGGCACAGGCAGTGCTTGCAACCCTTCTTGCTCTGCCACCAGATGCCGGACGGCGCGATATCAACACACGTCGTGACACGCTACCCGACGCAAATCCTCCTATTCCACCTGGCTATCACACCAGTCGACAAAGACGGTCCTAGCGGTCGGCCGGGTGCCGGGCCACGGTTGTTACGAGGGCTGCTTGTTGACGGTAAACTAGCCTTATAAGCTGGTGCGCTGCCGCAGGAATGCACCTTCAGGGTATGACGGGAAGCGGTAGTGAGGGTCCCACACAGGCATGTTCATTGCCACCATTGTCGACTTCATTCGTACCCATCAGGACCTCGCCTACGGGCTCGCCCTCGTCGCTGCGATGTCCGAAGCCCTTCCGCTTATCGGCGTAGTCGTTCCGGGCGAAACCATCGTCCTTGGCATCAGCGCTCTGGCTGCAACAGGTGCCTTGCACCTGATCCCCCTGCTGATATCCGTGACGCTTGGTGCGGTCATCGGAGACGGCATCTCCTACTGGCTCGGCCATCACTATCATCGGTCGATCATCGATCACTGGCCGCTGTCGCGCTATCCGGCGTTGATCGTGCGTGGCGAAGACTTTTTTCGGCGCCATGGCGGCAAAAGCGTATTCATCGCGCGCTTTACGCCGGGCGTCAGGGCCATCCTTCCGTTGATTGCTGGCACGCTTTCGATGTCACCAACGCGATTCTATATCCTCAATGTCGTGTCCGCCCTCGCGTGGGGTGTCTCGCACGTTCTGGTCGGTGTGGCGGTCGGCGCATCTCTGGTGCTTGCAGGTGCCGTCGCAGGACGGCTCATGATTGTCTTGATCGTTCTGAGCGTCTTTGCCGCGGCTATTGTCATGGCAACGCGCATTGCGGTCCAGCGTCTGCCACCACTCCTCACACGCCTCCTGGAGCGGTTGGGAATGTGGGCGCAAGGTCGACATGGCTGGTTCAGTCGTCAGCTACAGTCGGTTCTCGATCCGGCACGTACGGAACTACCCGGGCTCGCACTTCTCGGAGCTCTTCTCGTCGCCAGCCTGTGGGCGTTCATGGGAATCGTCCAGGATGTGATTGCCGGCGATCCCCTGGTGCGCGCCGATGTGGCGGTGTTCCAACTGCTGCAAGGTCTCAGAACCGGCTGGATCGACCGGATCGTGGTCGCAATCACCGAGCTTGGCGATGCCACTGTACTCCTTGCCGTCACCTTTGCGACGTTGTGCTGGTTCGCGTGGCGTCGAAACTGGCGCGCGGTCATCTACGAGGTAGCTGCTGTCGGGGTCGCAAGCCTCTTCAGCATCCTCGTCAAACTCACCATGCATCAGTCTCGTCCCTCTATCGGGTACGGAGGCTTGGACTTTTTTTCCTTTCCGAGTGGGCATACTACTGCGAGCACCGCTCTGTTCGCCTTTCTGGCCATCATCGTGGCATGGGAGGTCCGCCGCCGCTGGCAGCTTGCAGTAACCGCAGGCGCAGGGCTCCTCGTTGGTACAATTGCCTTTTCGCGCGTCTATCTTGGCGCGCACTGGCTCTCGGATATTCTCGCAGGGATTACTTTCGGTCTGGCCTGGGCCAGCCTTCTTGCCATTGCCTATCTGCGCCGGTCGCCACCCCGCGCTGGCGCCGCAGGCATCTGCGCCAGCACTATCGCGGGGCTCCTGATCGTCGGCACGTTCCACATCCAGCGCCAACACGCCAACGACATGCATCGCTATGCGGTGCAGGTAAAGACCCAGACCCTGCCGCTTGTATGGTGGTGGACCGGGGGCTGGCGGACACTGCCTGCGCATCGCATCGATCTCATAGGCGGCATCGAGGAGCCGCTCACCTTTCAGTGGGCCGGCAGCCTGAGGACGCTGAAGGAAGAGCTTTCCCAACTTGGATGGGCTGAGCCTGTCCCCTGGTCCCTGCGCTCCACACTTGCCTGGCTTTCACCCGAACCTGCCATCTTGGACCTGCCGGTTCTGCCCCGTCTTGAAGGCGGGCATCAGGAAGCTCTGGTGCTTGTACACTCGATCAGCGGCTATCCGAAGGAGAGACGTCTCGTGTTGCGCCTGTGGCGATCCAACGTCGTTCTTGCCCGCTCCGTGAAGAGAGCCAAACCACTTTGGATCGGCTCGGTCAGCGAGGAACAGCGCAGGCATGTCGCGGCAATACTGACGATCGTGCAGGAGCTGAAAAGCTACGATGGACCACTTGGTGTACTCGTTCCGGCGATCAGGACGCACCGGTTGGAGATGCGCGGAACTGCGAGCCGCAAGCCTGGCTGGGATGGCAGCGTTCTCCTCGGTCAAGCACCACCCCACTCATCCTCCGAACGGTAATCATCGAGAACGATCAGACGTGAGACGAGCGCACGCTGATTGCCGATGCCCAGCAACACACCCCCGGTGTCCGGCAGCCGTTCTGTGCGCCTGTTGGCCAACACATGCTGTTTGCAGCCCATTCATGGCATTCGACATGCCAATATCTGTTACGGCTTTAAACGCCCGCGCAAACGCTGGAGATACGGAGCGTTCATGTCCGGGAGTAATCGGGAGCTACGATCGCGTTGCGGGACAGTGGACTGTGCTAACCGGCCATCCTTTTGCGCCCACCGGACAGAGGCTTCACTGCGCTTCGCACTGCATTGGGATCGAAGAACGCGGCAATATCGACGTCTAAGGCCGCAGCGAGCTTCTCCAGAACCAGCACCGTGGGGTTTTCCAGCTCCCGCTCCAGCCGGCTGACATAGGTCCTGTCAATTGCCGCATCGACCGCCAGCGCCTCCTGGGAAAGTCCCCGCAAGACGCGTAACCGCCGGATATTTCGTGCTAC
>JAGWRJ010000323.1 GCA_028869725.1 Alphaproteobacteria bacterium
AGCGCCAGCGCCACAAATCCACCGGCCGCACCAAAGTCGGGCAGAACCGCCACCGTGAGCACCAGCGCGAGCAGGAATTGTGCCGCGGTCATCGCCGCAAGAAGCACCGCGCTCAGTCGTTCCGGCGTAGCATGGCGGGCGATCATCCCGACGGTGATCCAAAGCAGAATGCCCTCCGGCAATCCCGCGAGGGCCCGCAGAACGATAACCGAGCTGCCCTGCGCCCAGGCACAGGCAGCGCTCAGCCCGGCCAGAAGCAGCGCTGAGCAGCCGGCCCAGAGGCGCAGGCCCCTGGGCGGCAGAAATGCCGCCGCCGCCGCCGTCGACAGCCCCATCACGAGACCTTCCGCCATGGCGGTCTTGCCCATTTGGACCGCTCCAAGGCGGTGAAGATCAACCAGCGCCCCGAGAAGTACCGGCAACACCCCAGACATCAGCAAGCCACACACGCCGGCGGTCATAACCGCTGTCGCTTGCAGAAGGGTCAGGTTTTCACCGACCGCCTCGTGAACCGTGAGGGTATGTGGATCAGCTCTTTCTAACATTCGCCTGCCGAACTGCAGCTGTTTTTCCAGATTGTTCCTTGCGCGACCACGACGCAAGGCGCGCGCACGAACTTGATTTTGTCGCGCCGCCGGTCATCGTGCACCGGGAACACCGGCGCCGCCGCAAACCCTCACACCGATGCGCGCCAGCTTGTCCAGGGAGAACGTGTCAATGAAAGCAGTCCGTATCGAACAACTCGGTGGCCCCGAGGTCCTCCAGTATGTCGACATCGATCTTGCAGATCCCGCACCAGGTCAGGTCCGGCTCCGCCATACCGCCATCGGGGTGAATTTCATCGACACCTACCATCGTACCGGGATCTATCCGGTTCCCCTGCCAACGACGCTGGGCGGCGAAGCGGTGGGCGTCATCGAGGCACTCGGCGCCGGCGTCAGCGGCTTTCGCGTTGGCGAACGCGTGGGCTACTGCACCCAGCCTCTTGTCGGCTATGCCGAAGCAGCAAATGTTCTGGCCGAAAGGCTGATCAAACTGCCACCAACCCTGTCCGATGACGTCGCTGTTGCCTCGATGCTCAAAGGCATGACCGTCCAGTTCCTGCTCACACGCTGTTTTGCAGTCCAGAAAGGCCAGACCATTTTATGGCATGCCGCTGCAGGCGGCGTGGGAAGTATCGCAAGTCAGTGGGCACGTCATCTGGGCGTCGAGGTGATCGGCACTGTGGGCTCTGACGACAAGCGTAACCTGGCGCACGAGTATGGCTGCGCCCATGTTCTCAATACCCGCACTGACGACTGGGTAGCAAAGGTGCGCGAGATTACGCACGGCACCGGTGTTCCGGTGGTCTATGACTCAATCGGCAAGGACACTTGGGAGGGTTCTCTCAACTGTCTTGCCGTGCGGGGCATGATGGTCAGCTTTGGCAATGCGTCGGGCCCTGTGCCACCCTTTGCTCCGGCAATACTGAGCCAGAAGGGGTCTCTCT
Source organism: Alphaproteobacteria bacterium (assembly GCA_028869725.1). Classification (GTDB taxonomy): domain Bacteria; phylum Pseudomonadota; class Alphaproteobacteria; order Micropepsales; family Micropepsaceae; genus Rhizomicrobium. The sequence goes on from JAGWRJ010000323.1 coordinate 1,490, forward strand.
ATGTCACCCGACCCACGCTCTTTAATTACGTCAGTACCCAACAGGAATTGCAGTCGACCGCCGATGATGTCTTCTCGCGCATTCTCGACGGCACCATCAAAGTGCATATCCATGCTCAGTTCCCGCTCAAGGACGCGCGCGCAGCACATGTTGCGCTCCACTCGCGGGCTACGACCGGTGCCATCGTGCTGCGGCCATAACTGAAAAGTGCCGTCTACGTCAGTGCCGGCTCATCTGCGCGCATATAGATGGAGCGCCTGGGGCGGGCCATCACCCGCTCAACCATTGGCACGAATGCCTCAAGCGGCATGGTATCGTAATCCGGATCAAAGGCATTCTGATCGTGGCGCGCACAGAAAGCTGCCGTTCGTTCGAACGCCGGATGCCCGCGGAAGTTTTCCCGCAGGTTACGGTCAAGCCCAAGATGATGGAAAAAATAATAGCCCTGAAAGATACCGTGATGCTGCAGCATCCACCAGTTATCCTCGCTGACGAAGGGCTTCAGGATCGTGGCAGCAAGCTCTGCATGATTGTGCCCGGCGAGCGTATCACCGATGTCGTGAAGCAGGGCGCACACCACGTACTCCTCATCCATGCCGTCGCGAAAGGCAAGACTGGCTGACTGCAGGCAGTGCTCCAGACGATCGACCGCAAAGCCCCCACAATCGCCTTCGAGAAGCTTCAGATGCGTCAGCACCCGTGCGGGAAGCTCACGATTGAAACTGCGGGCTGCCGTGCTGATCTTGCTCCAGTCCTCAGCCGTGCTCTCGCTCATCGCCCGAAACTGGGCACGCTCGTGTGGTTCCTGGCCCATCGTCCCTGTCCCTGACTACCGTGGCGAGTGTGCGCCCGCCACGAAGCCCTGGTCAATATGTGCCGGCACCGTCCCTAGGTATTCATGCTCTCAAAGAAGTCGGCGTTGTTCTTGGACGAACGCAACTTGTCGAGCAGGAACTCGATGGCATCGACCGTGCCCATGGGCGCCAGAATGCGCCGCAGGACATACATCTTTGACAGGGTAGCCTTGTCCGCCAGCAGCTCGTCCTTGCGCGTGCCTGAGCGCAGGATATCGATCGCCGGAAACACCCGCTTGTCGGCTACCTTGCGATCAAGGATGATTTCCGAGTTACCCGTACCCTTGAATTCTTCGAAGATAACTTCGTCCATACGGCTGCCGGTATCGATCAAGGCCGTGGCAATGATGGTTAGTGACCCGCCTTCTTCGATGTTGCGTGCGGCACCAAAAAAGCGCTTGGGCCGCTGCAATGCATTGGCATCCACGCCGCCGGTCAGAACCTTGCCGGACGACGGCACCACGGTGTTATAGGCGCGTCCGAGGCGGGTGATCGAATCCAGAAGAATGATCACGTCACGTTTGTGCTCAACGAGACGCTTGGCCTTTTCGATGACCATTTCCGCCACCTGGACATGCCGCTGGGCCGGCTCGTCGAAGGTCGAGGAGATCACCTCGCCCTTCACCGTGCGCTGCATGTCAGTCACTTCCTCTGGCCGCTCATCAATGAGCAGAACTATCAGATAGCATTCCGGATGGTTGGCGGCGATCGCTCGCGCAATATTCTGAAGAATAACGGTCTTGCCAGTGCGCGGCGGTGCGGTAATCAGAGCGCGCTGGCCCTTGCCTTGCGGTGCCACGATGTCGATCACCCGCCCCGTGCGATCCTTCAGGGTCGGGTCTTCGATTTCCATCTTCAGCCACTCGGTCGGATAAAGCGGCGTCAGATTGTCGAAATGCACCTTGTGCTTGGTCGCCTCAGGGGGTTCGAAGTTAATCGACGACACCTTTAGAAGCGCGAAATACCGTTCGCCGTCCTTGGGGCTGCGAATCGGGCCATCTACCGTATCGCCGGTACGCAGGCCAAAACGGCGGATCTGTGAGGGGCTGACGTAAATATCATCGGGACCGGCGAGATAGTTGGATTCCGGCGAGCGCAGAAACCCGAAGCCGTCCTGCAGCACCTCGAGGGTGCCACCGCCGGTGATCTCGACATCACGCTCGGCCAGTTCCTTGAGAATCGCGAACATCATGTCCTGCTTGCGCATGGACGAGGCGTTTTCGATCTCAAGCTCTTCGGCAAAAGCGAGCAGCTCGGTGGGGGATTTGGCTTTGAGATCCTGCAGCTTCATGGCTTGCAGGCCGTCTTGAACAGTCATGAAGGAAACACCTGAACAAGTGGAAGGGCGGGCCGGATGGGTTCCAGCCGACAACCGGTCGGCCAGACGACATCAACGGATTTGAACGATACGCCGGGCCGGTCTCGGCCGGTTCTGCGCGCCTCTGCCTGCGCGTCAGCCCGTGGCGTGTTGGGGAACTAAAGCCTTATAGCGTGATTTGGTGCCCTTGCAAAGGCTCGTCAAGAGCCCCGCGGGGCCTTTTTCTAGAAAGGCTTGACTGTGGCCAGGATCACGATCGCGATCATCAACACGGTCGGTACTTCGTTCCAGATCCGGTAGAAGCGTGCCGGTCGACTGTTGCGGTCCTGGGCAAAGAGCCGGGTCCAGCGCGCAAAGAGCCCATGCACCCCACTCATCACCAGAACCAGCAGGAATTTGACGTGAAACCAGCCGAAGTGCCAGGCACCGCTCATTACCACCAGCGCGATGCCAAAGCCCCAGGTTGCGATCATCGCCGGATTGATGATCATCTTGAGCAGGCGCCGCTCCATGACCTTGAACCGCTCTGAGGCCTCCGAGCCCGGTGTGGCTTCGCAGTGATAGACAAAAAGACGCGGCAGGTAGAGCATCCCTGCCATCCAGGCGATTACCGAAATGATGTGAAATGCCTTGACCCACAAATAGGCTGTTCCGCTCGTCATCGCCCCTGCGCCCCCTCTTCCACTGCATAACCGCACCCCCCACAGGACACAGGGCACAGTCGCCCCGACCCCGAGGTCACCACCTGCCGGCCTGACAGGGCTGCGTCCACCAGAGCGCCCAGCCCGTCGATGAACTCTTGAGCCACCCCAAGCGTGGGGACCCGGATATAATCCCGCACCCCGGAACGCTCCGCCAGATGACCGTACTCGATATCGAGTTCAACCAGGGTCTCGGAGTGCTCGCTGACAAAGGCAACCGGCACAACGATGACCCCTTTGCCCTCGTTTCCGGCTCGCGCAATCTCCGCGTCTGTGGACGGGCCGATCCATTCGAGCCGTCCGACCCTGCTCTGGTAGCAGATCTGATAGTCAATGCTCTGTCCCAGCCCCTTCAGGATCGCACCAACGCTCCGTTCCACCTGCCAGGGATAGGGATCGCCCCGGTTGACGATCCGCTTAGGAAGACCATGCGCCGAAAACAGCACCCGATAGTCGACCCCGGACCGCCGCTGGCCCAGAGCTGTACGTAAAAGCCGGACGTGCGCCGCGACAAAACCCGGATCATCCGGGAAGCAGCAGATCCGGCGCACCGGTATGTCAAGCCCGGCGCGGACCGCTGCACGCCCGAAATCAGCCAGTGACGAGGCCGTGGTGGTGGTCGAATACTGCGGATATAACGGTAACAAAATGAGCACGTCCGGACCGAACGCTTTGATGGTACTCACCGCGGCATCAGCGAAGGGCTTCCAGTAGCGCATCGCCATCACCACTTTGGCGTCATGGCCTCGGCCCCGCAGATTTTTCTCAAGGGCGTCTGCCTGCGCCTGGGTCTGCGGGACGATAGGTGAGCTGCCACCGATCCTGTCATAGATCTGCCGCGCCACTGGTGCCCGTCGCCAGGCGATAAACTGGCCCAGCGGAAGACGCAGGATTGCCGGCAGAGAAATGATCGCCGGATCACAGAACAGGTTACTCAGAAACGGCCGGACTGCCTCCGGTCCATCAGGTCCGCCCAGATTGAAGAGGACGACGCCAATTTTCATATCGGTGTCCGGACCGCATCAAGCACGGCTGCAACATGTTCAGGCGGTGTCTGTGGCACTACGCCGTGGCCCAGATTGAACACAAATGGCACATCGCTGGCTGTTTCTACAATCTGACGAACCTTGCGCCGAAGTCCTTCTCCTCCGGCCAGCAGCAGCAAAGGATCAAGATTACCCTGGACCGCGCAGAGCGGAGCCAGATGTGTCACTGCCCAGTCCATGGGCACGGCGGTGTCAAGCGAGAGCGCGTCAACTCTACATACCTGACCGTAGCGGCGATAGCCTTCCAATGTCGCGCCTCGTGGAAAACCAATGATCTTTGCGCCGGGTACTGCTGCGCGGACCTTTGATACGACGCGCTGCGTCGGCGCGATCACCCAGTCCTCAAAACACTCTGGGCTCAGCCCACTTGCCCAGCTGTCGAAAATCTGCACCGCATCGGCGCCGGCCTTGAGCTGCGCGATAAGATGACAGGCGACACAGTCACTCAAAAGGTCGAGAAGCGCCGAAAAGCCATCCCGATCACCATACCCCCACAGCCTGGCCGCGCGCTGGTCGCTCGAACTTCCCCCTTCCGCCAGATAGGTCGCAAGAGTCCAAGGCGCTCCGGCAAAGCCAAGCAGTGTTTTGTCTTCATCCAGGTCAGCGCGGACTTGCCGCAAGGTCTCATAGACCGGCGCCAACTTGCGCAGCCAGATCTGTGGATCACGCTCGATCTTATCGATGGCATCATATCGGGTGAGAAGCGGACCTACGCCCTCTTCAAAGCGGACCTCCCCGCCCAGAGCGTATGGCACGACCAATATATCCGAGAAAACGATTGCGGCATCCATCCCGAAACGCCGAATTGGCTGCAGCGTAATCTCAGCCGCCAGATCCGGGCTCATACACATCGTCCAGAACGAACCAGCCGTGGCCCGCAATGCACGATATTCCGGCAGGTAACGTCCAGCCTGCCGCATCAGCCAGACAGGCGGTGGCGACACCCGGGTGCCCGACAGAACACGCACCACTTTCTTCGCCTCAATATCCGGCACAGAAAGACTCCTTAGAATTATGATTCTGTTGTTTGGCCTGTGAATTGTGCATGGATGGGTGGAATAGCGCTAGCTCGGCGATCCAAGGCTCTGGGACTCAAGGCCTTGAAGCGTCATCCTGGCAAGAGCGGCGAAGGGCAGGCATGCACAGTCCCGGGCCACTGGTACACCAAGACCACACGCCGGGCGCAGGGGCTGGGGACGGATTGCATCGCAAGAGAAGCTCCTCTGTTGAAGGCAGTAGCCCCGGCGTGATGGAATGTGTACGAGCTGGGGGTAATTCGGAGCCAGAGAGACCTCGGATATGAACAGACGTTTTCATCTCCATCTGGTCTCGGATGCGACCGGCGAGACCTTGAACACCATTGCCAAAGCCGCCTGTGCCCAGTTCGATGGCATCGACGTGCAGGAGCACTTCTACGCTCTGGTGCGCTCCTCACGGCAGCTGGAGCGCGTGATCAGTCATATCCGCGAAGAACCTGGCCCGGTCTATTTTACAGTCGTCAATCCTGAGCTCCGGCGGGAGCTGGAAGTGCAGTGTGCCGCGCTCGGCGTTCCCTTTCAGGGCGTACTGGATGGTCCCATAGGTATGCTCAAATCCTATCTTGGTGGCGCAGCCGAGACCCATCGTCCCGGTGCCCAGCATGGTGTTGACGACCGCTACCTTCAGCGCATCGAGGCACTCAATTATACGATCACCCATGATGATGGTCAGGCTGTCGACCGGCTCGCGGATGCCGAAGTCATTCTCGTAGGTGCAAGCCGCACCTCAAAGACTCCGACCTGCGTCTACCTCGCCATACGTGGGGTCCGTGCCGCCAATGTCCCGATCGTACCTTCCCTTCCGGTTCCTGAGCCACTCCTGCATGTGAAAGGACCACTCGTCGTTGGTCTCTGGGCATCCCCGGACCGGCTGATCCAGGTGCGGCGTAACCGCCTAAACACCCTTGGTGAGATCCGTGACACCTCCTATGTCGACCTTGAGGCCGTGCGCGCGGAGGTGACACAAACCCGCAAACTCTTCGAGCAGCATGGCTGGCCCTCGATCGATGTTACCCGTCGCTCGGTCGAAGAGACTGCCGCTGCCGTTCTCAATCTCTTGGCCGAGCGGCAGGATCAGACACGATGACGCTCGTTCTTGCTTCCGCAAGTCCCACCCGTGCGCAGCTGCTTGAAGCTGCAGGGGTCTGCTTCGAGATCGCCCATCCCAAGGTCGATGAGGGGGCCCTCCGTGGGCAGCTGCAGGCGGACGCGCAAAATTCTACGCAGGTGGCCCAGGCCCTAGCCAGAGCCAAGGCTCAGTCCCTGTGCGCAAGCATGCCAGGGCGAACGATCCTTGGTGCAGACCAGATCCTCGATCAGGATGGACAGATCCTTTCCAAGGCCAGCTCTTTGATGGAGGCGGAGGCACAGCTACGGTCTTTGCGTGGTCGCAGGCATAGTCTTATCAGCGCTGCTGCCCTGGTGCGGGACGGGCAGGTTCTCGCCGAGCCCTGTGCGCAGGCGCAGCTCTCGATGCGCAACTTTTCCGATGCCTTCCTCAGTTCCTATCTGGCTCGCGAAGGCACCGCTATTCTCGGCTGTGTCGGCTGTTATCGCCTCGAAGGCCTTGGCGCGCAGCTGTTTTCGACAATAGACGGGGATTACTTTACCGTTCTTGGCCTTCCGCTCCTTGGAGTGCTGGCATCCTTGCGCGAACTTGGCATGCTGGACGCATGAAAACGCTTCTTGCCGGCGTTGTGGGCTGGCCCGTTGCCCACTCTCTCTCGCCACGCCTGCATGGCTACTGGCTTGCCGCACACAATATTGCAGGCAGCTATGTCAAACTGCCCGTGGCGAGACAGGATTTTGCCTACGTTGTGTTGGCTCTGCAGCGCGCCGGCTTTGCCGGTGTGAATGTCACAATACCGCATAAGGAAGCGGCATTTGCCCTTGCCGGACAGATCGATGATGCGGCACGTGCCACACAGGCGGCCAATCTCCTGGTCTTCCAGGAAGATGGTACGATCCTTGCGCGCAATACCGATGTCTTCGGACTGCGCAGCAGCCTTGAGAACGAGCTCGGCATCACCACCCTCAAAGGTCGGCATGTGGTCATTGCCGGCGCCGGTGGCGCAGCCCGGGCAGCGGTTGTGGCGCTCTGCGCGCTGGAAGCCCAGCGCATCACGGTTCTCAACCGCAGCCAAGGGCGGGCGGAAGCCCTGGTGCGCACGCTGGCTTCGTCCTTTCAGGTGCAACTGGCCACCGGGAATTTTGCCGACTGGCCGGATCTGGCCGCAGACGTTGCGCTCCTTGTCAATTGCACCAGTATCGGGCTTGGGCATGAACCGCAGTTCATGCTCGACCTCAAATTGCTTCCGGCCACAGCGCGTGTGTGCGATGTGGTCTATCAGCGCAGCGGTACTGCGCTTGTCCGGGACGCCCGCCAGCTTGGGCTTCCCGCAATCGATGGTCTTGGCATGCTGATGTACCAGGCAGTGCCATCCTTTGCGGCGTTCTTTGGGATTACGCCGGAGGTCTCACCGGCCCTGCGCCGCTATCTGGAGGTGGATTTGGCATGACCCGGAGAGGTCCGCTGCTGATTGGCCTGACCGGCTCGATCGGCATGGGCAAAAGCGAAACGGCCCGGATGTTCCGGAAACTCGGTGTGCCCGTCTATGACTCGGATGCGGCGGTACATCGGCTCTACGATCGGGGTGGAGCGGCAGTGGATGCCATAGCCCGCGAATTCCCTGGGACGGTGGCCGACGGCGCCGTGGACCGGGCAGCCCTCAGTAAGGCGGTTGCCGCGCGCCCTGACGGCTTTGCTGTTCTTGAGCGCATTGTTCATCCGCTGGTAGCAGCAGATGAGCAGCGATTTCTGGCACATAACCATGACGCACCCATAGTGGTCCTGGATGTCCCCCTTCTCTTCGAAGCCGGCGGCTATGGTCGCATGGATGTGATCGTCGTAGTGTCGGCACCTTCCGAGATACAGCGTGCCCGTGTGCTCGCGCGCCCTGGTATGAGCGCAGAAAAGCTCGATCTCATTCTTTCGCGCCAGCTGGCCGATGCTGAAAAGAGAAAACGGGCAGACTTTGTCGTCGACACCAGCAAAGGTCTTGATGATGCCTTCGCTCAGGTCCGCACCATTCTTGAAGATGTAAGACGGCGCCTATGATCAGAGAAATCGTGTTCGATACAGAAACTACCGGACTTGATCCGAATGAAGGTCACCGCATTGTCGAGGTCGGTTGTGTCGAGCTCCTCGATCATGTTCCAACCGGTGCCCAGTTCCACGCCTATCTCAATCCGCAGCGCCCGGTACCGATCGAAACGACGCGCGTGCATGGGCTGACAGACGAATTTCTCGCCGACAAACCCGTGTTTGCCGACATCGTCGACGAATTTCTCGCGTTTCTGGGTGATGCGCCGCTTGTGATCCACAACGCGGCGTTTGACATCAAGTTCGTGAATGCCGAGCTGGCCCGGCTCAGTCGCTCCCCGATTTCTCTGGCACGGGCGATCGATACGATCGACATCGCCAAAGCCAAACTTCCCGGCGTCCGCTACTCGCTGGATGAGCTGTGCAAACGCTTTGGCATCGACCTCTCGGCCCGCACCAAGCACGGCGCACTTCTCGATGCGGAACTGACGGCACGTCTCTATCTCGAACTCATCGGAGGACGGCAGAAGGCGTTGGAGCTGGCACCGCGCGCCGACGACACCGGCCCAGGCTCGCGCGACAGCACGGCGGCGCGCCCGCGCCCGCGCCCCTTGCCCGCACGGCTGAATGCGGAGGAACAGGCTGCCCATGCCAGCTTTGTAGCGGAACTGGGTGAGAATGCGGTCTGGAATTGGGGCCGGGAGCGCTTACGCTAAGCCTAGGCCGTGCCCTGAGTCTCGTTCTGTTCCATGCGCGCCCGATAGAGGCTGGCAAAATCGATCGGCTCGATCATGAGCGGGGGCATACCCCCGTCCCGCACACAATCGGCGACAATCCGTCGCGCAAAGGGAAAGAGCAGGTGCGGGGCCTCGATCAGCAGCACCTGCTGCAGGATTTCCGCCGGCACGTTTTCGATCAGAAACAGTCCTCCATAGGACAGCTCCATGAGAAAGACCGGCTTGTCGTCAGCCTTGGCTCCGACCCGCAATTTAAGTTCCACTTCATAACGGGTGTCATCCAGACGCCGGGCCTGAAGGTCGACGCCCAGATCGATATTGGGACGGACATTTAGCCCCATGGGCGCGGCCGGGTTTTCGAAGGACAGATCCTTCACATACTGCCCGATCACCTGGATGCGGAACCCGGGCTGCTGAGCTGCGTCGAGCATGTCAGCCGTGGCTTCGCCGGAGAAATCGTCACTCATGGATCGTCCTTAGCGTTCGCGACAAAGAAGGCGGGGGCTAGCACGGATGGGCGGCCCTCACAAGCGCGGCCGGCTCTGCTTCTGCCTTAAAGCGGACCGCCTCAATCCCCATATTCGAAAAAGGAGCCGGCGCGAGGCTGGACCCTGGTCGGCCCCAGCGCTAGGTTGACCCGTAAACGGGCTTTCAGAAGCCCAAAGGTTCGTCGATGAATTCCCAGCTTCTCTTTATTGTGATCATTGCCATGGTCGCAGGCATCATCCTGTTCCGACTGTATTCGGTGCTGGGCCGGCGCACCGGACAGGAACGCCAGCGTGATCCCTTCGGCCGTGTCAACCGGCCTGGCCCTGAAAACCTCGTCAGCCTGCCCGAACGCAGTGCGCGCGCGGAAACCCTCGACTCGCCAGCAGATCCGGTAGCCCGCGGGCTTTTCGACATCACGCTCGCCGACCGGAATTTTGACGAGGGTCATTTCATCGAAGGTGCCAAGTCGGCCTACGAAATCATCATTACGGCCTTCGCCCAGGGTGACCGCGCCGCACTGCGACCACTGCTCAGCGACGAGGTGTATGCCGCGTTCGACGGTGTCATCCGTGAGCGCGAGGTCAAACATCTCAAGGTCAGCTTCACCTTTATCGGGTTTGGCGAAGTCCGCATCACCCAAGCTGTTCTCAAAAATCGCATGGCAGAGGTCACGGTCAACTTTGCGGCCAACTTCATTTCGGCCACCACCGATGCAGACGGCAAGGTCGTGCATGGCGATCCCAACAGCGTGCGTGGCGTCGCCGATGTCTGGACGTTTGCCCGCGATGTGCGCGCGAGCGATCCCAACTGGACCATTGTTGCCACCCATGGTGACGAGGCGGCGTGACGCGGGGCGCGCCGCTCCTCTATGCCGCTGTCCTGACGCTTCTGCTGGCAGGCATCGCAGTGTGGCTGCTCCTGCCCAGCCCCGTGGCGCCCCCGGCCGGCCGCTTGCGCCTGGTGCCTCTGCACTACAATGCCTTGCCCGGCTGGTATGGGAGCGATCCGTCTGCGGCACTGGCCGCACTGCGCCGGTCATGCAGCGTTTTACGGCGCGAGCCTGCCTCTGCGCCCATGGGCGGCGCGGGCTATGCCGGTACGGTGGCGCCCTGGCAGACGGCGTGTGCAGCGCTGCCTGTGAGGACGTCAGGGCCGGACGCGGCGCGTGCCTGGTTTGAACGGCACTTTGCGCCGGCCGAAATAGAGGCAGGTGTACGACGCCAGGGTCTGTTCACCGGGTATTACGAGCCGCAAATTGCCGGCCGACAGGTGCGCACACCACCCTTTACGATCCCGGTCTACGGCCGGCCCCGCGATCTTGTCAGCGTTGATCTTGGACGCTTCCGTTCACGATGGCACGGCCAGCTCCTGTTCGGCCGGATGGCCGGTGACCAGCTAGTGCCCTATCCGTCGCGCTCCACCATCGAGGCAAAGGGCCTTGCACAGGCTCCCGTACTGTTCTGGACCAATGACCCAATCGGCCTGTTCTTCCTGCAGATCCAGGGTTCCGGTCGCGTCCGGTTTGGCGATGGCTCAGTGCGTCGTGTCGACTATGCCGGTCAGAATGGCAGGGCCTACACCGCCATCGGCCGGACGCTGGTTCAGATGAAGGCCCTCACCCCGGACCAGCTTTCTCTTCAGAGCATTCGCGACTGGCTCGTGCATCATCCGCGCCAGGCGCCACAGGTCATGAACAGTGATGCGGCCTATGTATTTTTCCGTCTGGCGCCACTCAACCATCCCGATCTGGGGCCGCGTGGTACCGAAGGCGTGCCTCTGACTCCGGGAGCAAGTCTTGCTGTAGATGGCCGGCTCCATCCCCTTGGGGTACCCTTTTATGTGGCGGCTGCGCCCCCGCGGAAGGGTGCCCTGCCACTGCGCCAGCTCCTGATCGCGCAGGATACGGGTGGCGCGATCAAGGGGCCGGTGCGCGCAGATGTGTTCTGGGGTTTTGGCGCGCGGGCGCGGAACCTTGCCGGAGGGATGAAGTCAGAAGGAAGACTTTTCGTGCTTCTGCCCCGGCCATTATGGTCCCATCTATCCGGCATGGCGCCGGCCCAAGAGCGCCCACGATGAAACGGCGCGAACCAACTCCTGAGGAAGTGGCACTGTTCGAAGCCACATTCAAAGATGCCGTGCGGCTGGTGGTGCCTACGCCAGCGGCCAGCCGCCACCGTGCATCCTCCAGGAGCAATACGGGCGCGCCGCCGCGCACGCCGCGGGCCGCAGCTTCTGTCAGTCCGAGTGGCGTTGACGGGCGAACACGTGCCCGGCTCAAACGCGGCGACCTCGAGCCCGAGGCAAGGCTGGATCTGCACGGACTTGGCGAAGCTGCGGCTCATCGTGCACTCAGCGCTTTCCTGCGGCAGGTATCCTCACGGGGTATGCGTCTTGTCCTCATCGTTACCGGCAAAGGGCTTAAGGAGACCGCAGACCCTGCACCTGAACTGCTCGATCGACGCCGCGGTGTATTGCGTCAGCTGACACCGCGCTGGCTGAAGGAGCCGGAGTTGGCTCGGTATATCGCCGAAGTCCAGCCGGCACATCGCCGTCATGGAGGCGGTGGTGCGCTCTACGTTTATTTGAGAAAATCATGATGAGGCAGGCCCATCATACACTCGTGATTGCCACACAAGGTCCGGGGCTGCGCGACATCACCCCTGAGGTGAGGGATTTCGTGCACCGGTGCGCGGTCCGCGGCGGCCTGCTGACACTCTTCGTACAGCACACGTCGGCTTCTCTTCTGGTGCAGGAAAATGCCGATCCGGATGTGTGCAGGGATCTTGAAAGCTTCTTTCGAAAACTCGTTGCACGTGCACCCGATGCCTACCGGCATCAAAGCGAAGGTCCGGATGACATGCCGGCCCATATTCGAAGTGCGCTTACCGCAACGTCGCTCAGCATTCCGGTTCGCGATAGCGTTCTTCAGCTTGGTACCTGGCAGGCGATCTATCTCTTCGAGCACCGTGATCGGCCACATCAGCGCCACGTTGCACTTCATCTCATCGGCGACTAAAGCAGTTCGGCGGCCATGGCGAGTGCACGCAAGGACTTTTCGGGGCGCGCGCCATAGTGGGTGATGACTTCCGAAGCTGCCAGCGTGCCCAGGCGACCACAATCCGGCAATGGCCGACCGCGGGCATAGCCAAAGAGAAATCCAGCTGCGAACTGGTCGCCTGCGCCTGTGGTGTCGAGGACCCGAGGGACCTTGTGGGCATCGAGGACATGGACCTCCTGACCTGCGGCGACGACGCAGCCCCTTTCGGAGCGGGTCAGGGCGGCAATGCCGGGAAAGGATCGCAGGGACTGAAAAACGCCATCGAAATCTTCAGTCTCGAACAGCGCCATGGCCTCAGCTTCGTTGGCGAACAGGATGTCGATCTGGTCCTTCAGCAGAGCAATGAACTCACTGCGCCAGCGCTCCACGCAGAATGGATCGGAGAGTGTGAAGGCGACTTTGCGACCGTTGCCTTTGGCGATGCGCATCGCCTTCTCGATCGCAGCTTTGGCCGCGGGCTCGTCCCACAGATAGCCTTCAACATACAGCACCGTCGACGCGGCGATTGCGGCCTCGTCGATATCTTCTTCGCGCAGTTCACGGCAGGCGCCGAGATAGGTATTCATGCTGCGCTGACCGTCCGGGGTCACCGCGATCAAGCAGCACGCGGTTTGCGGGCCGGCGCTTGCCCGACGTGTCGGAAAATCGATGCCCATAGCTTCAAGGCCTCGCGCAAAGGACTGACCGAGCCGGTCATCACGTACCTTGCCCATGAAGACCCCGCGACCACCGAATGACGCCAGTCCCGCCATCGTGTTGGCAGCAGAGCCGCCAGCCAGTTCCCGCCCCCCGGGAAGAACCTGAAGCAGCTGCTGTGCACGATAATGATCAATCAGGCTCATCACGCCCTTGGCAATGTTGTGCTCGAGCAGAAACTGATCATCCGTGGACGCAATCACGTCGACAATGGCATTGCCCAATCCGGCCACGTCGTAATTCTGCGTCATTTCACTTCTCCTTAAATCCGCCATGCGGCACAAACGCCTCCCGATTAAGGGAGTGGGCCCGGTTTCGCAAGCGTCAGGCCCTTTTTAGCGACCACGCGCCGACTGCGGGCAGAAGCAAGACACTGGCAAGGGAGCGCTGCACGACGAGGGGCTTGATACCCTATGGCCCATTACAGAAGCGGGCTTTCCCAGATGCGAGCCAGAAAATGTGAGCACACTGGGTCTGATCGAAGGGGTGCACGCAAGAACGTCCTTGTGCCGGGCTCTTCCTGTGCAGGCGCAGCTGCACCGTTTGCTCTGCTTGCCTTCAGTCAACGAGGCTTTCGCGGGGCGCGTACGGATGCGGCGCGGGGCTTCGAAACCGATGCTGCCGAAGTCGCCTGCACGGTGCGCTTCACTGACACCGTCCTCTTCGCGGACGGTTGAATTTTGCCCGCAGTTTTCTCCGCCCTGCCCTGGCGCGGCTGTGTCCTGTGCTTGGTCGTGGTGTCAGTGGGCTCTTCCGTTTTGCCTTCGAAACGGCAGAACGCGCGTACGATGCACACTGTACAGCGGGGCTTGCGCGCGACGCAGACATAGCGGCCATGCAGGATGAGCCAATGATGTGCATTCTGGCGGTAAGCCGCAGGCACGATCTTTTCGAGACCCAGTTCGACGGCAAGCGGTGTCTTTCCCGGAGCAAGCCCGGTGCGGTTGGCAACGCGAAAGATATGCGTGTCGACGGCAATTGTCGGTTCGGCAAAGGCAACGTTGAGCACGACATTTGCTGTTTTACGTCCTACACCTGGAAGTGCTTCAAGTGCAGCCCGGTCAGAAGGTACCCTACCTTGGTGCCGGCTTATAAGGACGCGACTGAGCGCGACCACGTTCTTGGCCTTGGTGCGGTAAAGGCCGATCGTGCGGATATAGCCTGCGACACCCTCTTCACCGAGCGCAGCCATTTTGTCGGGTGTGTCGGCGACGGCGAACAAGGGTCCGGTGGCCTTGTTCACCCCCTTGTCCGTGGCCTGGGCAGAGAGCACGACGGCTACGAGCAGAGTGAATGCGTTCAGGTAGCGGAGTTCGGTTTTGGGTTCCGGCTCACGGGCGCTCAAAAGCGCAAAAAATTGCTCCGCCTCTTTGCGTGAAAATGGCTTCTGCATCACATGTCACACTTATGTCCCACGCAGTATTCTATAGCGCAGATCTGTGTGGAACGCGCCTGCGTCTTCACCGTTTTGGACAATAGAGGGAATGTGGAGGACGAGCATGATGCGGAGCCTTGGCATTGCAGCCGTGATGGCCGGCGCGCTGGCGCTGGTTGGGTGCGGGACAACCACTTCGGACCGTGCGCTGTCGGGGGCGGGTATCGGGGCCGCGGGCGGAGCGATTATCGGCGCCATGACAGGAACCGCGGCAAGTGGCGCTTTGATCGGCGCAGCAGCCGGAGCACTGACCGGTGCAGTTACCAATCCTTGTCAGCTTGATCTTGGCAGTCCCTTCTGGAAGCACCACGGCGGACGGCGCGGATATGAGCGGCGCTGTCACCACTAGGTCCGTTCGTGTCCTCGCGACGGACCTCTTGCGCCCGTATCGCAGCCCCGTCAATTTAGGGCCATGAGCGAGCCTCACCCTGAACCGGTATTCTTTGATGCGATGCTGCGCCCGGCGCCACCGCTCAGCGCTCAGGCTATGGTGCTGGTGCTGAGCGCCGTCGCGTTCGCCAATTTTGTCTTTGGTGTCGTCTTCGTTCTCAAGGGCGCCTGGCCGGTCATGCCGTTCATGGGTCTTGATGTTCTGCTTCTGGCGTGGGCCTTGCGTGCATGCCGGCGGGCGGCGCAGACTTATGAACATGTCGTGCTCACCCTGAGCCGTCTGCACATTGCCCGCCATCCCCATCGTGGCGCGCCGAGCGAGATCTCGCTCAATCCCTACTGGCTCAATGTGCGGATCGAGGAAGAAGCAGAGCAGCCACGTCACCTGCTGGTGTCCAGCCACGGCCGTTCCTTCGAACTCGGCTGGTTTCTGGCGCCCGAAGAAAGACTGCGTCTGGCCGAGTCGCTGCGCCACGCGCTGAACGCAGCCAAGACCTATCGCGACTGATCGAGGCCGAGTACGTCGCCCATGCCATAAAGCCCGGGCTTGCGACCCTGTCCCCAACGGGCAGCGGCAAGAGCTCCATGGGCAAAGATGGCCCGGTCTTCGGCGATATGGCTCAGTTCGATGCGTTCCGAGGGTCCGGCAAGGATGACGCGGTGCTCGCCGACAACAGTACCGCCGCGCACGGCAGCAAAGCCGATCGCTCCGGCC
>JAGWRJ010000324.1 GCA_028869725.1 Alphaproteobacteria bacterium
ATCGTCCTGGGCGTTGCGGTACTGGCGGGCATGGGGCTGGCAGCATGGCAGTTGCCGGCGCTGAAGTTCCTTCATCTGCCTAGCTTCGGATTTGCCGTGCCCGATGCCTCACTGCTGGCGGGTACGCTGCTGATCGGCGCGACGGTGGCGGTGTTCGGCTGGAGCCTGGGCGAACGTTAAGCGTTTTGCGTGTCACACGTCGACATCCGCGGCGGCGAACCGTACCTTCTCCTGGATGAGCTGAACCTGCTCTGGCTTCTTGCCCGTGGGCAACTCCATCAGCGCTGCGGCTTCATCGCGCTCGTGGAGCGCCTTGCTGACGTGTCTGAGCCGCTACAAGCGCGACAAGGATATGCGGAAGCTCAAAGCTGTCTACTTCTTTATGAACGAACAAGCGGCATCTCCGACCAGCTACAAAGATCACCCGCTGCGAGGTGACTGGAAAGGCTGGCGCGACCTTCACATCGAACCGGATTGGCTGCTGCTCCGTGGGATTGAAGGCGCCTAATTGCAGCTCGCTCGACCTACGTTGTCCGCCTGCGCAGTTGCAGTCGCAAAACTCGTGAAAGCGGTTCCTCAGAGTCCCTGGACTCAAGCTATCTAGTTCTCTGCAAACCTAATCGCGACGTCTGGGGCGAAGCGCACGGACCAGCGCGTGTCACCACCGGGCTATTCGCTACCGATTTCTCCCAGCAAGGCGTGAGCTGCACCCATCGCGCTACACCCAGCTTTATTTCATTGCGCGGGGTGTGGAATTTTCCATTTATTAAATTCCGCTCGTGAAAATGGCTGCCGGTTGAATGCTCGTTGCCTGCAGGCAATTGGCAGAAAGCGTTCGGATCTGCCTAGCCCGATATGGGAGGCGAGCGGACCCTTTTGGTGCGGGGAGGACGATGGGATGCCGGATGAAGGATCGTCCCACGCCGACATTGTTGCGGCAAAGCAGGCTGCGGAGAATGCTAGCCGAAGCAAATCGGCATTCCTCGCAAATATGAGCCACGAACTGCGGACGCCGCTGAACGCGATTTTGGGGTTTTCCCAAATGCTCCAGAGTGAAGTGTTCGGTCCCTTGGGGGCACCCCAGTATCGAGAGTACGTCAACGACATTTATGATAGCGGCCAGTATCTTCTGCATATCGTCAATTCGATTCTCGATCTTTCGCGGATTGAGGCGGGGCGCCTTGAGCTTTCGCCGGAATGTCTGGATTTGGCGAGTGTGATTACCAGATCCTTGCGCCTGATCCGTACCACAGCCGGTGAGGCCGGCGTGTCCCTTCACAACATCGAGGCCGCAGAACCGCTTCAGGTCATGGCTGACGCGGCAGCACTGCGCCAATGCCTGGTCAACATCCTATCCAACGCCGTGAAGTTCACGCCAGCCGGCGGATCCATCACGGTGCGCACGATCCGTGCCCATGACCGGGCATCGGTCTGCGTTACCGACACAGGCATTGGCATGTCGGCGGAAGAGCTCGGCCGGATCGGCAAGCCCTTCGAACGTGCAAAGGAGGCTTATAAGCGGGACGCCTCCGGTTGTGGTCTTGGCTTGGCGATCACTCGCAGCCTGCTCGAAGCGCATGGCGGCAGCCTGTCTATAGCAAGCAAGCCCGCAGGAGGGACTTCGGTGACGATCAGTTTGCCGGTCGTCAGCACCAACGGCGACGCAATGATTGCGTAATGACCTAGCCGCTTAACTGCCGCGTACGGCGATCCCGCCATGGGAGGGCGGCAAAATCGTGCCCTCGAGCTTTGTGGCCTCAAGGGTCGTCCCTTCCAGAATGGCGCCGGAAAGATTGGCTTCCTGCAGATTGCTTTCGGACAAATCCGCGCCGCGAAGATCTGCGCCGCGCAAGTCGGAGCCCTGGAGATTGGCGCCGCGGAGCCGAGCCCGGCAGAGGCTCACATTGCGCAGTTTGGCACCAGAGAGATTAAGCGCCATGAACTGGCCGGTTTCCGTACCGTCTGGATGCCGTATCGGCACAGGGTTTCCCTCAATGGCGGTCAGATCTGCGCCTGTTAGATTTGTCATACGCAAGTCGCAACCGCCCACGTTCGCGCGCGCAAGATGGCAGCCGCGCAGGTCAGAGCCGGAAAAGCTTGCCATCATCAGGCTCGTATCCTCCATCTGCAGCCCGCGCAGGTTGCAGTCACGGAATTCTGATACGCCCAGATCAAGGCCGCTGAAGCTGACGCCACTGATGCGCATATCGTGAAATATTGCCCGGGCACCCTCGCGGCCCGCTGTCTCGATCCATTTCCGGTGCTCATCCAGCGCTTCGCGCAGCGTCTGCTCAGGCGCCTCCGCCCGATCATCCGGTTCGTCCTCACGCGGAACAAACAGACTCTCGGATACATTACCCAGATACGCCCCCACTATTGTGGCACCTGCGAATGATGCGCCCCTGAATTCGACACCGCGAAGGTCGGCGTTGCGCAGGTTAGCCTCGGTGAAATCCGCCCCCGCAAGATCGGCACCGGAAAGATTCGTAGCAGCAAACTGGCAGTCGCGCAGATTGGCCCCTACCAGTTCGGCCCCCGACATGTCGGCGCCCGAGAAGTCAGCATCAACCGCAACAACCTCGCGCATATTGCTCCCGGAGAGATTAGCTCTGGTGACGATTGCGCCGCTCATGTCCACCCGGCCGAGGTCCGCACGCAGAAACGACATGGCGCCTTCGGCACTCGGGGTCAGCAGCGTTCCACGCCGGAGATCTGCATCTGAGAGATTTGCGCGCAGCATCACGGCATCACGAAGATGAACACCGCGCAGGTCTGCTCCGATAAAACTCGCCCCGGTCAGGTTGGCTCGGCTGAAATCCGTCGCAAAAAGGTCGGCACGATCAAAATTCACGCCCTGCAGATTGCATTCTGTAAACCTCGCCCCGGTCAGCTTGGCGAACTGAAGATCGGCGCCCCGGAGATCCAGGCGCGACAGATCGCACATGCTCAGGTCTGCCCGCCGTCCGCCGGGCCGCTTCTTCACCCAGCTCATGTGGGAGACAACGGCCCGCCGTACTTCGTCTGGCTGCAATCGCTTTAGCCCCGGAGCGGCCGCGCCCATCAGTATTTCCCAGTAAAAGGTTTAACGTAGACTTCCCGCCTGCAAGTTCAGATCATCCGGCTTAAGTGTTGAAACTTTCCTGATAAATCCAAACCATTACTTCCATGTTAATGTATTTGTCATTGTGCAGTAGGATTGTTTGCTTCCGGACACAGCGCTTGGCGCGGGCCAGTTAAATTTTAGGCAGCAGGATCCGCAGATACATTGCGCCCCACGCGCCAGCCCTAACTAACGCCCTCACCCATTTTGCAGCCCGGGCCGAAGGCAGCCGCCGGACTCAGTGCTCTTCCGGCACGACCGGCATAATAATCTACCGCGCCCTCCATTTCGGTAAGCGTACGCTCCATCGATTTGCTGCCATAGCGCCAGAAGCAGCTCTTCTCGCCCGTTTGCCATCCGCCTTGAGTTTGGGCGTCGTGAGATCCCAATTGGCGCGTAGGTCACGCGTCGCCTCGCGCAGTTCCTGATGTAGCTTTGCCGCCGAGGGGCGGTCCCAATATTGGTGGCCATCGTAAACTTGGTAGATGGCGAGGCTTGGCTTCAATACGATGGTGTGAGGATCCTGATGTCGTGCTGCGGGGCGGTATATTCCTTGAGATCGAGGTCGCGCTGGACGATGCGTTCCTCATCGAGGAGGAAGTGCCACCTTGTACCTAGCTGCTGGCGCATGTTGTTGGCAGCGTGCCAGTTATAGATGGTGATCGTAACAATATGATTGAAACATATGTCAAGTCGACCACGAGATTGGCGTGAAAGCGGACGAGTTCATGAAAGTTCTACCGAATCAGGGAAAAGGGCTATCCACTGATTGAGTTTTACTCCGGCGAAGCCGGACTATCCGGCCACTTAAGTGATGGATTATTGCTCCAACGCGTAAACTCCACGTGATGTAATTTTTTATGCTGCAACTATCTGGCCTGCGGCGGCATACTCTGGACGGCACCTTCCGGGGCAAATGCCTTGACCGCTGCTGAAATATCCTGCGAACCGTAACCCATGGACCGCGCTCTTCGGGTCACCTCGCACACGACGTCGAAGATCGGTACCTCCGCACCGCGCTTATGCAGGGCTTCGGCCATATAGTCGAACGCGCTGAGGTGTACATCGAGGCGCGCCTGATCGCTTGCAAAATTGCCGGTGTCGAAGCGGCGTGCAGCATCAGCGATCGCATCGGCTATGAAGAAGCGCGATACGTCTGATATCAGGCGCGCTGCCTCCGCGGCAGGCATACCCAGATGGCTGCTTGCTGAGACCGCCTCGTAGAAAGTGAACATCGCTGCAAATAGATGCGCGTGCAGCGTGGTCGAAAGCGAATGCGCGTCGTCCCATGTCAGGAACAAAGCATGCCCGGCAAGGATCTGCAACAGGTCGCGGTGTCGCTCGAAAGCGTCCCGGTCACCGGCGTGAATACAATAACTTTCACAGTGCCCGACATTGCGGGGATAGGCCACAATGACACCCTTCACAAAGTGCCCACCGGCACGATGGACCAGATCCTGAAGCGCAATGCTGTCTTCCTTGGAGTTGGTTGTGTAGTTGACAATGGTACGTTGCGCCAAGGCTTGTTCAACGCCCGGCATTGATAGCATCGCGTGGACTGCATCGTTGTCCAAGAGCACCAGAACCGCGACTGGACTCGCCTCCAGCGCGGCCGCTGCGGTTTCACAGCGATGCGCGCCCTCAGCAACAAGTACATCGGCTTTGTCACCAGACCGGTTCCAAACCGCAACGCGCTTGCCCTGCCTAAGAAAGGCCCGAGCCATAATTGTTCCCATCGCTCCTAGGCCAATGACAGATACATCAAAGCGAACGCTGCCATCGTTGCGGCTGAGCAAGGGTCAATTCCTTCTGCTGCTGGGCTTGGGGAAGTGGTCGGAGCGCGCGTACGGTTTGCAGTCCGGCTGACGGCGATGATTGACTTCAACGAGATAGATACCCACGTTTATATCCAGTCCAGTTATCGTCTCCTGGCGGCAACGTAAAATCGCACGGCGTCTTGCTGTCTGCATTACGTGCGCGCATGCGTGTTATTGAAGGGACTTTTGAATGTCCCGGGACACTCGAAACAGCAAAGACCTCGTCAACCAGTCAAGACTTCTGGAACCGACCGGGTTTCGAATATTCGCCTGCCCCTGCTTGAGCGCCTAAGGTCGATACCCTCTAGCCGGTCCTCTCGAATGGATCGGATGAAATACTTGCGCGGACCCACACAGAATTTGGATAAACGGATTGCATAATCCTTTTTTTCTCTTGCGCCCGAGCAAGCGGGACTGGCCAGATCCAGCCAACCAGAGCTGGTCGCTAGGCGCTAGGCACCGCTCGCTCGCGCACACGCTGTGGCGTTGCGTCCCCATCAGCCAAACGGCAACACAAGAATGTCGGAGCACGCCTACCAACCAGCAGTATTTTCATAGTCTACCTCTCGAATTCGCTAGACGATGCCCGAGCACAACAAAAACGACGAGGCTAATTGCAGTCGCACCAGTGAAAAGAGCGTAGAGCGGCAAGTATCCTCGCGCATCCAACAGCAGCAAGCCTGCCGTCATTGGTCCAACCGCCCCGCCGATCGCAAGTGCGGCTGGCATAAGGACTGCTACATGGCCTCGGGCATCGGACGAAGCAATCATTCCCATCTGATAGGCCATGGGGAAGTTCCACACCCCAATGATCAGCACAGCAGCCAGAAGATAGCTGCCAAATCCATGTCCCCATTGCAGCACCATGGCCCCAAGTATGGCCAGCAGTAATCCGGCGGCAAGCGGCTTGGCTCGTCCAAATCGATCACCGATGAAGGCAGCCGCCAGGCCCGATGCCCCGTTAACGACAAGTGCGACCATCAAAGCGTCTGCGGCAGACTTATCACTGATGCCAAAGCTAGGAGCAATCTGATCGAGATAAGCCCAGAGAGCCGCAAAGCCAGCAAAAGAAACGAGCAGGGCGGTTAGTCCAGACCAGGGCGCCCAATCGCGTAGCAGGGAGGCGAGCGCACTTCCGCCTCGACGGACCATGCCAAATCGCTGCGCTGGCGGAGTCAACGCGTGTCGTTCCGGAATATTTGGGAGTCCAGACAGAGCAATGACACCGACAATAGCACTCAAAGTCAGCATAGCACCGGGAAACCCCCACCCCATCATGATGGGACTAGAGAGCAATAGCAAAGCCACGATCGCAAGAGATACTTCGGCAGTTAGCTTAATTCCGAATGCCCGATCAGGTACATGGCTTTCGGAAACGATGGCGATACAAATAGTATAGAGCACGCCAAGCCCCGCGCCCGACACAACAAGAGCCGCCAAGAGCGCAACATAGGATGAAGCCAGGGCACACGCCGCTAAGCCGGCAACGCCCACCGCAGTTGCGCCTTTAACAGCCGAGCGCCAATTGAATCGGGAAATCCACATGTTGGACGTAGTCGCAACCGCGGCAAATCCCGCTAAAAAGCTAGACCCCACAGCTCCCATTTGACTGGTGTCCAGAGAGAAGCGAGAGGCCGCCAGCACGAGCAATGCCGGCATCACGTTAAATAGGAGCGCACCCGCGGACGACACTGCGCTTGCCGCGACTAAAACACGGCGCGGTTGACGATAAATGACCGGGCGGCTCCGTGCTGGACGTCCGGTGTTACCCCGTGCGGGACGCGGCGGCAGCGTATCAGACGGCGGTATGCGAACCGGTAGACTGGAGTAGCCCCTTACGAAGGGCTGCGCTAGCCGTATCGGCTCGCCCACCACCTCGATCTTGGGGTAGCGTTTGAGTATTTCCTCCCAGAGTACGCGAAGTTGCATCTCCGCGAGCCGATTTCCCACGCAGCGGTGGATGCCGAAGCCAAAGGACAGGTGTTGGCGCGGACGTTCACGGTCAATGATGAACTTGTCGGCGCGATCTATGACGGTACTGTCGCGGTTGCCCGAGACGTACCACATTATCACCTTGTCACCCTTTTTTATGAGCTTGCCGCCGAGCTCCACATCTCTGGTCGCTGTGCGTCGCATATGGGCAAGCGGTGTCTGCCAGCGCACAGCCTCGGAAACCATTGACGGAATCAATTCTGGATGTTCACGAAGTTTCTGGTACTGTTCGGGGTTCTGGTTCAACGCAAGCAGGCTTCCGGTAATTGTGTTGCGCGTGGTGTCATTACCGCCGACAATCAGCAGGATAACGTTTCCCAAATATTCCTGTGGCGTCATGTTTCGAGTCGCTTCCCCGTGCGCAAGCATCGAAATTAGATTGGGCGCAGGTTCCGCGTTGACACGCTCATTCCAAAGTTTGACGAAGTATTCCAGACACTCCATCAAGACCGCGATTGCCTCATCTACCGTCTCGACCAGTGCTCCCGGTTTCGGCAGCACTGTGGCGACGTCCGACCAATAAGTCAGTTTGTGGCGGTCCTCAAAAGGGAAGTCAAACAGCGTCGCAAGCATCTGAGTTGTTAGCTCTATAGACACTTTTTCGACCCAGTCGAAGGTTTCACCGACGGGAAGTTCATCAAGTATCTTGGCAGCACGGCACCTAATGAGTCCCTCCAATCGCTCCAGGTTCGCCGGAGCCACGATCGGCGCGACGATCTTACGCTCGTGGTCATGCCGGGGTGGATCCATGGCAATAAACATTGGTAGCGAAAATTCTTCGAGATCATCCAGGATCGTAATGCCACCGTGGGAAACATCCGACGAGAAAGCCTCATGGTTAATATCAACCGCCATGATGTCCTCGAACCGAGTAACTGACCAATAAGGGCCAAAT
>JAGWRJ010000325.1 GCA_028869725.1 Alphaproteobacteria bacterium
AAGGGCTTGAGCGCCTGCAGCACCTTGAGCTTCTCGTCGCGGATGGCATCGGCCTGCAAACTGGCCGGCGGCTCCATGGCCACCATGCACAGCAGTTGCAGCAAGTGGTTCTGCACCATGTCGCGCAGCGCGCCGGTTTTGTCGTAAAACTCGCCGCGTCCCTCCACGCCCAGGTCTTCGGCGATGGTGATCTGCACGTTGTCTACCCATTCGCGGCGCCACAGCGGCTCGAACAGCACATTGCCAAAGCGCATGGCCATGAGGTTTTGCACCGACTCCTTGCCCAGATAGTGGTCGATGCGGTAGAGCTGGCTCTCGGCAAATGACTGAGCCACCGCCGCGTTGATGGCGTCGGAAGAATCCAGGTCGTGGCCCAGGGGTTTTTCCAGCACCACGCGCACGTCGGGATGATTGAGCCCCACGCGGGCGAGTTGCGCGCAGATGTCGGCAAACAGTGACGGCGCGGTGGCGAGGTAGCAGACCGTGACATGCACGCTGTCGGCACCCAGCAGCTCGGCCAGGGCGTCGAAATCGGCCGGGTGGGCGGCGTCGAGCTTGAGATAGGTGATGCGGGCGGCGAAGGCCGCCCAGACCGGGGAGCTGAAATCCGCCTTGAGGTGCGGGCCCGATTGGGTGCGCACCTGCGCCAGATAGTCATCCAGCGTCAGCGCGCCCCGGCCGAGGGCGACGATGCGCCCGGTGGGATGCAAGGTGCCGGATTGGTGCGCCTGATACAGCGCGGGCAGTAGCTTGCGCATGGCCAGATCGCCAGTGCCACCGAACAACACCATGTCGAAAGAAGGAATCAACGTCATATCAGAGAATGGATTTATACACCTATGTAGGCACCGCAAAAATGGTATGTAATTTAATTACCACGGTCAATGTCCGCGACCGTTTATGCTCGCATGATCCAAAATATTTGCCTTTGATCGTATCTTGGAAATCTCGGCCTGTACTTGCTGGATTGTCAGTCAATAATAGGACAAAAATTAAATTAAATCGTATAAGTTATTATTTATTAGTAAAAATGTGCCAATCTTATTGGCAATTTAACAGGCTGCTGAAATACTTCCGTCTGCAATCCACGGCACCGGCGTGTGAGCCGTTATGCAGTGAGCCCCCGCAGATCAACTGGAGACCCGAGCATGCGCGGAGCCGACACCTTCACCGAGAGCCTGTTCACGCTCAGTCAGCTTGAAGACTTCATCCCCAAGGGCCATCCGCTGCGCCCCATCCGCCAGATGGTCAACGCCGCCCTGGTGAAGAGGGAGGCGATCTTCTCGCGGATGGATGAGGCCGACATCAAGGGCGGGTGCCCCAGCATCGCGCCCGAGAAGCTGCTGCGCGCCATGCTGCTGCAAGTGTTCTACAGCGTGCGCTCGGAGCGCCAGCTCATGGAGCAGACCCAATACAACCTGCTGTTTCGCGGGTTCATCGACCTGGCCATGGACGACGCCGTGTGGGGGCCCACCGTCTTCAGCAAGAACCGCGAACGCCTGATCGCGCACGACGCGGTGATCGATCTGTTCAATCAGGTGCTGGCGCAGGCCGAGAGCAAAGGCCTGCTCTCGGGCGAGCACTTCAGCGTGGACGGCCCCCTCATCCAGGCCTGGGCGGGTCACAAAAGCTTTGTGCGCAAGGACGGCGGCGGCGACCCTGCGGATCACGGCCACTTCCGAGACAAAAGCCGCAGCAACACCACGCATGTCTCGCGCACCGATGCCGATGCACGGCTGTACTGCAAGGGCGACAACGCTAGCCGCCTGCGCTTCATGGGCCACACCCTGAGTAACAACCGCCATGGTCTGATCGCCAATGCCGTGACCACGATGGCCGATGGCTTTGCCGAACGCGAGGTGGCCAAGGCCATGCTCTGGGACGCCGTGCAAGCGGCGGACAGCCCCCAATCGGACCTCACCCTGGGGGCCGACAAGGGCTATGACGCCCAGGAGTTCATTGAGGCGTGCAGGGACATGGGCGTTATCCCGCACGTGGCGCAAAACACCTCGGGGCGCCGCTCGGCGGTGCCTGATGCCATTGCGGCAACACCCGGCTATGCGGTGTCGATGCAAAAGAGAAAACTCATCGAGCAAGGCTTTGGCTGGGCCAAGACCGTGGGCGGCATGCGCCAGGTGATGGTGCGCGGACTGCGGCGCGTCGATCAGCTCTTTGTGCTGACGATGGCCGCCTACAACCTCACGCGCATGCGCTCGCTGGGACAGATCCGTCCGCAGACGGCGTGAGGAGCGGGAAATGCGGGGAAGCAAGGCTCAAATCGGCGCAAACGGTGTCAGGGAGACCGGGAATTTCATGATGTGAACGAATGGGCTGAAAAATTCAAATTTGGAGAGATCGGTTGCGCGTGCGTTTGAAGTATTTCAGCAGCCTGTTAAAGGAGAAGAAATTGCCGGAGACTGCTGTTGAGGTGTGCGTTGATCTGCGGCAAAGGTTTTGCTTGTATCAGTAAGTCATACGCAGTAAGATCAGTCGTTTGTAGCAAAATTACACAGAAAGGTCCATCGTGTCTTCTTTGCATCCCGTATTAGTGGCCGTGACGCAGCGCATCGAGGCGCGCAGCGCGGCGCGGCGCGAGGCTTATCTGACGCGCGTGCGCGCAGCGCGGGGCAGCAAGGTCGAGCGCGGACACCTCTCCTGCACCAACCTGGCGCACGCGATGGCGGCCGCCCCGGCGCCGGCCAAGCTGATGCTCAAGGAAATCACCCCGCAGTCCCGGCCCAATCTGGCCATCGTTTCCG
>JAGWRJ010000326.1 GCA_028869725.1 Alphaproteobacteria bacterium
AATAGCGGTAGCGCAGCAGGAAAGCCGTTTGCTTCTAAAATGTATATTGATGGAAGCAGGCGATTGGAAAGTTGGGTGCAGAAGCTTAACAGTAAGGCGCGATATGAGCGCATCGTCTACGTATTTTCTGGGTCTAGCCGCGTTGAAGTTAAATTTGAGCAGTCTACGGACGGAAAGGATTGGAAAGTGACGGCAATTGGGACGGGGAAAAAGCTGCGCTGATCATTGATAGTGATAACGGATATGTGTTGTGAGGCACGAATATTGTTCCGATTGATTGCCTTGATATTCAGGAGAGGTCGCGCTGAAGAAGCTGCCGGCGGAGGTCTGATCGCGCCGCAGTTTCGCACGCGATATGTGTCGGCGGGTTCACTGTGGGATTACCTCGGGCAACAATGACTTTGGGCATCGGCGGCAAAGCCGAAAGACGACGGCCGGGTGCTCGGATCTGAGGGACGCTTTAAGGGGCAGTTCTCAGGGCCGTTGGAGCCTGCGTGGGCAAGGTGCCGATCAGAGCTGACAATACGAAGAGGGCTGCTTCACAGCATTTTCGGGGCGCAAGGGTGGGCGTTGGGCCCAACAGCAACGGAGTTTGGCGGACGCGCGGGTAGCAAATACAGCCAGAAATAATATTGAAAAATCAATATGTTAAGCGTCATGGCGGACAGGGAGGGATTCGAACCCTCGAAACGGCTCATCACCGTTTACACACTTTCCAGGCGTGCGCCTTCAACCGCTCGGCCACCTGTCCACGTCCGGAGAGTGAGGCCCCGCCGGAAAGGCGGGGAATATAACCAGTTGGCTCTGCACGGCAAGCGCTACTTGGGGATATATAGACGGTACTTGATAACGATGGCGCTCTGCCGACTCGCCTGGCTCTAAATCCGGCTCCACGCTGTAGGGCGAATGGGCGCGGTGGAACGCCCGTTGCCGGAAGGCTTGGCGCCGCATCACTAAGAAATGCTTCCTTCGGATCCTGCGGCCGCTTTGAGCATCGCGCGCTCGCGCCAGATCAGTCGCAGATTACGCCCATAAACGACAAGGCCGGTTGCCTGTCCGAGTATCAGTGCGGCGCTGCCCAGGTGAATGGCGTAGGCCGTCATCACGATTCCACCAAAGAGGCTCACATACCAGAAGCTTACAGGAATTACACTGCGTCCCTCGACTTCGCTTTTGTACCACTGAATAATGAACCGCGAGGCAAACAGACCCTGAGCCCCAACGCCAATCAGTGCCCAAATATGGTCAATGGTGAACCAGCTAGCCATGGCGTTACCCATCAGAGTTCCTCGGTTTCGAATACGCCACCGCGAAACCGATGCTGCAGCCAGCGTACGCCAAGAAGATCCGTTATGCCGACGATCGCCCGGTCCCAGACGCCGTATTTGGAACGACCATGCAGTCTCGGCCGATGCGAGACATTCACATACTGAACTTTGTAACCTTCACGCAGCATTAGCGTTATTAGGTACCGATGCATGTGATCGAAATAGGGCAGGGCCAAATACGCCGAGCGCCGAAATGCCTTGAGCCCGCAGCCCGTGTCCGTGGCTCCGTCTTTCAGCGCCCAGTTGCGGACTCGATTTGCGGCCCGCGAAGCCTGGCGCTTGGCCCAGTTGTCTCGACGCTGCAGGCGTACGCCGGCCACCATGCCCAGTTGGAAACCACCGGCCTGGATCTCTGCCAGCAGCTTCGGTAAATCAGCTGGATCGTTCTGCCCGTCTCCGTCTAAAGTCGCGACGATTTCACTCCGCGCTGCGCTAACGCCGGTTCGTAGGGCCCGGCTTTGGCCGGCGTTTCGGGCGTGGCGAATAATTCGCAGCTGAGGCATGTCCTCCTTCAACTGCTTCAGAACCGTAGGCGTGCCGTCGGTCGACGCGTCATCGACAAAAATGACCTCATAGGAGGTGTCGCCTGCAAGTGCGGTGGCAATCTCCCGGGCCAGGATACCCACATTCTGGGCTTCGTCTTTGACCGGTACGACGACCGTAAGCGCCACTGCCATGGAAATATTGCCTGTCTTACTTTTGACGTCCGAGCCCGCCCCGGCACAAGCGGCACGGTCTTGTGGCGCGACATGGCCACGCCGGCCTTATACCGGCTGCAGGCCGCCGGTAACAGGCCGCAGCGCCCCTCATGTTTCGCGCTTGGCGAAGCGGTGCCGCGCACACGCCAGGGCTGTGCTACACAGTCAGCCTGGACCTTTCTGCCCCCGGCCCCTCCTTCCGGGACAGAGTACTATGTGAAGAGGCTTGCTTTGGCGGGTGATACTGTTTCTGCGGGATTGGGTAGAGCTAATCTCTGGGATCTGCTGGCTAGCCGGCCCTATGCCGCGCTTCTTCTGATTTGTCTTCTGGTGTGGCTTCCGGGGTTTTTCAGCCTGCCTGTCCTTGACCGCGACGAGGCGCGGTTCGCCCAGTCATCCAAGCAGATGGTCGAGAGCGGAGACTGGGTGAACATCCGCTTTGGCCAGGCACCACGCTACAAGAAGCCTGCCGGCATCTACTGGCTTCAGGCTGTCGCGACCGAGAGTCTCGGCCGGCCTCCCTACACGGCGATCTGGACCTATCGGCTGCCCTCTCTGCTTGGAGCACTGGCGGCTGTCTTCCTCAGCTTCTGGTGCTTTCAAGCGCTCGCGCCTCCCAAAGCTGCCCTTGCCGCAGCAATGCTCCTAGGTTTGTCCCTTGGGGTAAGCGCCGAGGCCCATATCGCGAAGACGGACGCCATGCTTCTGGCCTGCACCGTTGCGGCTCAGAGCGTTCTCCTGCGGATCTATCTGCG
Source organism: Alphaproteobacteria bacterium (assembly GCA_028869725.1). GTDB lineage: Bacteria > Pseudomonadota > Alphaproteobacteria > Micropepsales > Micropepsaceae > Rhizomicrobium. Next base: position 2,782 of record JAGWRJ010000326.1, read on the forward strand.
TGCGCGTGCCCAGGCTTCGCCCCCGCCACTGCCTCTTATCTTACTGGGCTGGACAGCGGTGGCTGCCGGTATCCTAATCAAGGGTCCAGTAATCCTTGGCGTGCTGGCGTTAAGTGCGCTCGGAGTTTCAGTGTGGGACCGCGAGTGGGGGTGGCTCAAGCAGAGCCGGCCGTGGCCCGGCATTGCCTTGATGCTGGCATTAATCGCGCCGTGGTTTGTTGCCATCGGCTTCGTCAGTCATGGCCAGTTCTTTGTGCGGGCGCTAGGCCACGATTTCGCGGCCAAGCTCGCAGGTGGTCAGGAAAGCCACGGAGCCCCGCCTGGATATTATCTGCTGCTGAGTACGCTGACGCTGTGGCCTGCGACGATCGGCGTCCTGCCAGGGTTGTCGCGCGCATTTGCCTGGCGCGACAGTCCGGGATTGCGCTTTGTGCTGTCGTGGGCGATCGGAAGCTGGCTCATGTTCGCAATCGTGCCGACCAAGCTTCCTCATTATATCCTCCCGGTATATCCGGCTCTGGCAGCACTTTCGGCGCTTTGGCTCGCTGACCAGGGGCCCCGTGGACGATGGGAGAACGCATTTCGGATTGCTGCTGCGATCCAGTTTGCTGTCGGCGCCATCATCCTGGGCGCTGCAATCAGCTATGCGCCGACGCGGTTTGGATCTGGCACGCCGATCTGGCTGCTGGGATTGAGCGCGACAGGCATATTCGCTGGGCTTGTGGCGGCGTATCAGGTCTGGCGCGAACAACGCGGGCAGGCGCTGCTTGCCGCAATTCTGGCGGCTCTGATTTTTTACCCTAGCTTGATGTGGGGTACGGCACCAAGGCTGCAGCGCATTTGGCTATCACCGCGCCTTGCTCGGATTGTCGAGCGAAACCGAAGACCCGATGATCCGCCCATCATTGTCAGTGGGTATGATGAGCC
>JAGWRJ010000327.1 GCA_028869725.1 Alphaproteobacteria bacterium
CCCCCGCGCCGTTGCGGCCCGTCTCACCGCCTCTTCAAAGTTGAGCAGACAGAGATAGTTTTCCCGACCTTTGCGCACCACCGCCTTTTCGTCACGCTCGGCAGGATCGGGCCAGAGCCGCGCGATTTCGCCCATGATCTGGCGCTGCAGGTTGCGGGTGTAGGTCGAAAGCCAGAGGCCAGGCCCGTTGCGTTCCGCCCACAGGCTGGCGGGCGCAAGATAGCCAAGGGTTTTGCCGGTACCGGTACCGGCCTCGATCAGGGCCAGACGCGGCACACCCGCCCGCTCGCGCGGACCAAAGGCGTAGGCCGCCGCCGCCGCATAGTCGGACTGTTCGGGACGGCCTTCCCCTCTGTCCCCGATCAAGGCCGCAAGACGCGCGCGGGCTTCGGAGGGATCAACCGGTGCGGAGCCCGGCTTGTCGGGAAGAGGCTCGTCTTCCCATTTGCCGAGCCGGCGCCAGACGTCAAAGCCTGCGACCTCCGAGCGCGCGGCTTTGGGGGTGCCAAGGCGCGCCAGGATGTCAGGAGCCCAGCGCCAGCCGGCGGCAGCGAGCGCCTGCGCAAGCTGCTGGGCGCCGTCGCGCTCCTCGGCCGCCATGGTGCTCACCTCCTCGAGCAGGCGGCGTGCCGCCGCATGCAGGCTGCACGCTTGTTCTGCCGCGTTGGCGGGCGGCGGCAGCGACAGCGCCCGTGCAACACCGCCGGCGCTGGCAATGCAGGGTTCAGCCGGTCGCACAAAGGCGAACAACTCGAGGATATCGAAGACGGGTTGGCTCACCTGTTCCTTGAGACGGCCGGCAACGAAGGGAGCGTGGGCAACAAGTACCGCGCCTGATTTGAACAGCGCTCTTGCGTCGGCACCCTCAAGACGGGCGGTGTCTCCGGTCGCGGTCGCGGTCACGCCCCCGCCAATCGTGGGCACCAGCGCCAGCGCGCCAACAAACGTCGAATCCGATTGCAAGGACATTGCCCGATCATGCAGAGGCAGGCCGCGATGGGAAGGGCCTTACGCTGCCAGATCCGGATAGAGCGTGGTCAGCGCCTTGCGGACCCGGTGATGTTCGCTCGTCACCGCCTCGACCGCGCGGACAAGATCCCCGGCGTCGTCACCTTCGCGCACCTTCTGGGTCACGCCGCGCGCCGCTGCGGTCAGTGCCGAAAGTCCAAGGCCGCCTGCCGCGCCAGCGATGTCCTGCGCCAGCCGGCTGGCCTCGTCCCAGCGTCCGTCCCGGGACGCCGCTTCAAGGGCCCTGCTCAGTTCCTCCGCGCCCTTGACGTAGGACTGCAGGATTTCGAGCAGGGTCGAAAGACCGAGCGATTTTTCGAGGCCTGCGAAGGCCTCAGCATCAATTGCAGGGGTCTGCAACGCCGGTACCGGCGCATCGCCGCTGCGCCCGACCATGTCGCCGAGACTGGCGTAAAGCGCACCGGGCGCAGCCGGCCAGCGCAGAATCTGCCGCGCAACCACCGACATCGGCATGCCCGCAGACATGAGCGCGAGCACCGGGGTCTTGAGCCCGGGGATCGCTGCCAGCGCATCGGCGGCACTGGCCGCAGCGATGATCGCATCAAACTGTTCGCGCGCGGCAACGGCAAAGGCCTCTTCCGTGCTCGTGACCACGCGCACGTCATTGCCAAACGGCTCGACCAGCGCCGCGATCTGCTGGGCGGTCGTGTGGTCTGCGAGAGCGACAAGAACATGAATGCCTGACGGCGGCGGGGCTTCGGCGGCGATCGGGGCACTGATGTCGGGCGCGGACTGCACCGTCCCCGACGCCGGAACTGCAAACCAGAAGGTGGCACCTTCGCCGGGCGCGCTGGCAAAGCCGATGACGCCATGCATCGATTCGACAAGACGCTTGGCCACCGCCAGTCCAAGTCCTGCGCCGTCATGCCGTTTGGCATAGGAGGCATCGCTCTGGTGGAACGGCTCGAACAGATGCTGGGCTGCCTCGCGCGCGAGGCCGAGCCCGGTATCGATCACCGAAAACCGTATCTGCGGGCCAAATTCCGGTTCCTCGATGGCTTCGGCACGCAGCTCGACACCACCGCGGTCCGTATATTTGAGCGCATTGTCTGCGAGCTTCATCAGCACCTGGCGCAAGCGGCGCGGATCGGCGTGGGCCCTGGGCAGCGTCGGTGGTGCGCTGATCGACAGCCGCAGCTGCTTTTCCCAGGCGCGGGGCTGAAGCAGACGCGCGACGGTGCGTACGGTTTCAGCGGGATCGCAGTCCTGCGCCAGATTGGCATCGGGAATCTCGCTGCCTGAGAGTGTCAGGACATCGTCGAGCAGGGTCTTAAGCCCGCGTCCGGCCTCGATCACCACCTGGATATGACTTTTCTGCGTGCGATCAAGGTCACTGCGTTCGAGCAACTGGGCCATGCCCAAAAGCGCGTTCAGCGCTGTGCGGATCTCATGACTGATATTGGCAATGAAGACCGTCTTGGCGCGCGTAGAGGCTTCGGCGATATCGCGGGCTTCTTCGGCAGCCTGCTTTTGCGCCGACAGCGAGGTTACAAGGGCCGTATTTGCCTGGCGCAGCACCAGGGCTTCATCGAGCATCTCGGTGAAACGGGCACAGTAGGAGTAGAGAGCCGCACCGAAGAAGAGCACGAGGACACCGGTCATCGCCGCGTAGGCTTCGGTTTCGCAGAACAGCCGCACGGACAGGGGAACCAGGGCTGGAATCACGAAGGCCAGAAAGGCCGGGCGATAGGCGGAGCGGGCGATGAATTCCACCGTGGTGACGCCAAGAAGGCCGAGACACAGATAGGCCTGGGCGACGTAAAGATGCGGTATGAACCACAGATAACCACCGCCCACGCCCCAGACGAGCCCTGCGAGCGCCGAAAGGACAGTGTAGCGCCGGGCCCAGGGCAGCGGATCGGCATTGCTGGAGCGCTGGTCAAAGCGGGCCGCCAGACGAAACGTCGCCAGACTGATGATGATGGCAAGAAGAAGGGGCGCCGCGGTCACGAACAGAGGCAGATGGCGGGGGCCCAGCAGGGTCGCAGCCACGCACAATGCCGCAAAGGGCAGAAACAGACATTGCCGCCCCAGGCTGAACAGGACTGCCACACGCCCCGCAGCGAGGGCCTGCGCATCGGCGCCCTGGCGCGAAGCTGGCGGTAGGCTGGGCTCTTGCATTGACGCACTCCCCACCGCGAGCCTAGCTTCGGCCCCCTTTCGGAAGCCTTAAACCTCTCGTTGCACGCATGACATCCGACCTCCCCCTTCCTGCCGCTCTTGCTGCCCGCGCCTGGCCCTTCGAGGAGGCACGCAAGGTTCTCGCGCGCGTCGAACGGCAGATTGCGAGCGGCAAGGAGGTCCCAGAGGTCCGTTTCGAGACCGGTTATGGTCCGTCCGGACTGCCCCATATCGGTACATTCGGCGAAGTGGCCCGCACCACCTGGGTACGCCGGGCCTTTGAGCGGCTGAGCCCAATTCCGACCCGCCTGATCGCGATGTCCGACGACATGGATGGCCTGCGCAAGGTTCCCGACAATGTGCCCAACAAGGAGATGATGGCCCAGCATCTGGGCAAGCCCCTGACGGCCATTCCCGATCCTTTCGGCACCCACGAGAGCTACGGGCGCAACATGAACGCGCGCCTGTGTGCCTTCCTTGATCGTTTCGGTTTCGAATACGACTTCCGTAGTGCGACCGACATGTACAAGTCCGGCATCTACGATGCGGCGCTGCTGCGGGTTCTGGCCAAATACGATGAGGTGATGGCGGTGATGCTGCCTACCCTGGGCGACGAGCGGCGTGAGACCTATTCGCCCTTCCTGCCCATAAGTCCGCGATCGGGAAAAGTGCTGCTGGCACGGGTAGTGGGCCGGGACGTGGCGCGCGGTACCATCACCTATATCGAGGAGGATGGCAGTGAAGAGACCGTTCCGGTGACTGGCGGCCACTGCAAGCTGCAGTGGAAGCCCGATTTCGGCATGCGCTGGGCCGCACTCGGAATCGATTACGAGATGTATGGCAAGGATCATCTGCCGTCGCAGCCGCTATATGACCGGATCTGCCGCATCGCCGGTGGCGAGCCTCCCGAGCATTTTGTCTTCGAGCTGTTTCTCGACGAACATGGCCAGAAAATTTCCAAGTCCAAAGGCAACGGGCTTTCGATCGACGAGTGGCTCACCTATGGGCCGGAAGAGAGCATTGCCCTCTTCATGTTCCAGAAGCCGAAGGCAGCAAAAAAGCTCTATTTCGATCAGATTCCGAAGGCAGTCGACGACTACATCGCGCTTCTTGATGCCTATCGCGGCCTTGTTGGCCCTGAGGCGCAGCTGGAGAGCCCGATCTGGCATCTGCATAACGGCAAGCCGCCGGCCGAACACTATCCGGTCAGTTTTGCCCTCCTGCTCAATCTGGTGAGCGCCTCCAACGCCCATAACCGGGACGTGCTCTGGGGCTTCATCCGCGCCTATGCACCTGAGGCAAGCCCTGAACACAATCCAGGTCTTGACCGGCTGGTGGATCACGCCATCCGCTATTACGAAGATTTCGTACGACCGCATAAGAAATTTCGCGCACCCGACGCCAAGGAGCGTGCTGCGCTTGCGGAGCTTGCCGATCAGCTTGAGGCGATGGGTGACGAGCGCGACGGCGAAAAGGTTCAGTTCGAGGTCTATGAGATCGGCAAGCGCCATGCTTTCGAACCGCTGCGCGACTGGTTCAGGGCCATCTATGAAGTCGTGATCGGCCAAAGCCAGGGACCGCGCTTTGGCTCCTTTGCCGCACTTTTTGGCTGCGCCCAGACTGCCAACCTGATCCGTCGGGCCCTGGCCGGCGCGTTTCTCGGACCCGAAGCATGAAACGGGGGTGGATCGCAGCCGCGCTCATCATCGCCGCGCCCTGTCTGGCACAGGCACCCTCACCGCGGGCGCTCTATATCGCCGGCCAGTACGATGCCGCGATCCGGGCAGGCTATGCGCAGCATGACAGCGAAGGACTGACCGAGGCGGCGCGCGCCGCGCTCGCCAAAGAGCGTCTCGACAAAAATCCCTGCCTGTCCTGTCTGAAGATCGCCGAAGCCTATGCGCGCGCGGCGATTGCGGCAGATCCCAAGGCTGCCCTGCCGCGCGTCTATCTTGCCGCCATCCTTGGCTATGAAGCCCGCATCATCGGTGTTCTGGCCGCCGAGGCCAAAGGCTTCGCCGGCGAGGCCAGGGACAATCTCAAGATTGCGTTGCGCTATCATCCCCACAACGCTTTTGCCCTGGCAGCGATGGGCGGCTGGAACATCGGTGTCGTCGATGGCGGTGGTGCCATGCTTGCCGATCTCATGTATGGCGCGAGCACCGAAGCGGGCATTGCCTATTACCACAAGGCCTTCGCGGCAGACCCGACAAGCATCGTACCGCGCTTCGAATACGTGCTCTCGCTCTCGTCGCTGGATCGGACCCACTACGCATCGCAGATCAGCAGGGCGCTTGAGCTTGTCGCGCATGGAACGCCGCGTACTGCCTATGAGAAGGTCATGCAGGGGCAGGCGCACCAGCTCCTTGCGCTGTGGGACCAGGCCAACTGGTCAGACTATCAGCGGCTCGTACACCAGATTCAGGGCTATCCCGACTGATCACTGCGACGCAAGGACAATGCGATGCATGAGCACGATATCCTCGCGTTCGAGCACCACGTCGCGGCCACCATCCAGACCTGTGGAAAATCCCACGCGCCCCTCTGTCATCGCGCCAAGCCGCCGGAGCAGAATCGCACCATGGCGGGTCTTGACCATGACCCGATGGCCCTTGCGCAGCTGTGCTGATGGCGAGATCACGAGCTGGTCGCCCTTGCGATAATGTGGACGATAGGCATCGCTGCGCAGCTCGACCGCATAGGCATCCTCAGACAGCTCCGGGATCACCGCGCTCCTGGCGCCACCTTTGTCCGGCACAGCCGGCTCCTGCCCCATCTCTGCGCCCGGAGCCTGCGCTTCCGGCGCCGCGCGGTACAGCGCAAGCAGTTCCGGTACGCTGACATTGAGGGCCGCAAGCGCCTTGGCGATACTTTCCGTCGAAGGCCAGCGCGGCTTACCGGCCGCCATGCGCTTGGACGGGTTGAAAGTGGTGGGATCAAGGCCGGCGCGCTTGGCAAGACCGGACGGCGACAGGCCGTGGCTGCGGGCGAGTGCATCAATCGCCTGCCAGATTTGCGCATGGTTAAAGGACATCAGCACCGGATCTCTTTCAGCGGCCGCGTTTCTAAAGTAGGAGGGAGCTCCGAGGCAAGCCGCCGCCGTGCAGGAGGGGTTTCGCTCCGTTCCTGCCCGCGTAGGAGGTCCCGCCCCATGGCTGATCCGGTTACCGCGTTGCTGCGCTGCGCCCCGCCGGAGACGGCGCACCGCGCCAGTATTGCCCTCGTCAGGCTTGCGCGGCCGTTCCTGCCCGCAGCCAGCGCGGACAGCCCAATGCTCGGGATCTCGGTTCTGGGTCTGCACTTTCCCAACCCCGTGGGCCTGGCCGCAGGCTACGACAAGGACGGCGAAGTGCCGGACGCCATGCTGAAGCTCGGGTTCGGCTTTGCCGAAGTGGGAACCGTCACGCCACGCCCCCAGGCAGGCAATCCGCGGCCGAGGTTGTTCCGTTTGCGTGAAGACCGTGCGGTCATCAATCGCATGGGCTTCAACAATGCCGGACAGGAGGCTTTGGCCATGCGCCTTGCAACGCGACCGCGTCGCGGCATCCTCGGCATCAATATCGGTGCCAACAAGGACAGCCGCGACCGTATCGCAGATTACCGCGCAGGCTTTGAACGGCTCGCAGGCCTTGCGGATTATGTGACGGTGAATGTCTCCTCGCCCAACACGCCGGGCCTGCGCGGATTGCAGAACCGCGATGACCTCCTGACGCTCTTGACGGCGCTCCAGCAAGAACGGGCACGACAGGAGACGGCAACACCCCTGCTGCTCAAGATTGCGCCCGACATCGATGCGGGCGCCATGGATGACATTGCCGAGGTCTGCCTTGAAACCGGCATCGACGGGCTCATCGTCACCAATACCACGATCGCCCGGCCAAAGACGCTGCAGAGCCGCTTTGCCGACGAAGCCGGCGGGCTTTCAGGAGCGCCGTTGTTTCAGCCGTCAACCGAGGTGCTCAAGGCCATGCGCACCCGCCTTGGCACGCGCCTCGTCCTGATTGGCGTGGGAGGCATTGCGAGCGGTGCTGATGCCTATGCCAAGATCCGCGCCGGTGCCAGCCTGGTTCAACTCTATACCGCGCTGGCCTATGAAGGCCCTGGACTTGTCGCACGCATCAAGCGCGAACTTGCCACGCTTCTGGCCCGCGACGGTTTTCAGCAACTGAAAGATGCCGTCGGCGTCGACGTATCCTGAGCCAGATTGGACACATGCTCGGCCGTCTAGCGCTGCAGGAGCACATGCCCTCTCAGGGCAGCGATCGGGCGGGTCTCATCTTCCTGCCACATCTGGGCGTGGACATTCACCGTACGCCGGCCACGCTTGACGATGAGGGCCCGCGCAAAACTTGTGAGCGCACGGCCGCTGCGCAGATAGTCGATGACCATGTCGACCGGTTTGGGCAGGCGTACACAGGCCAGCTCATGGACGACTTGTGCCAGGGCCGCAGTCTCCAGCAGGGAGCCGATGACCCCGCCATGCAGGGCCGGCAGCACCGGATTGCCGATCAGCTGCTGGGTGAACGGCAATTCGAGGATGAGGCCTTCGCCATCCGCGACCACCTTCATTCCCATCAGCCGGCAATAGGGAATGGACTCCAGCAATGCGGTGGGAACCATCGCGGTCTCACTCATGACGTCCGTCCCTCAGGCCGGGTCAGCATGAACGCCGCAGTACACAACGCGATGACGTCCTGATCGGCTTCGTTATGGGCGCTGCCGCGCACGAACGCGATTTCATGGGTGACCTTGAGACATTCGGCCTCGGCCACAATTGCCATGCCTCTTGTCGCCGGCTTGAGATAATCGATTCTAAGATCAAGCGTCGCGATCGGCATCGGCTGGCCCAGCGCGCTCATCACCGCTGCACCACAAAGCTGGTCAAGCAGCGAGGTAATGACGCCGCCGTGAATCACGCCGGTCTGTGGATCACCGATCAGATCTTCACGCCAGTTGATTCTGGCTTTCGCCTGTCCGGCTTTGGCGGAGAGAACTTCGCCGCCGATAGCGGCAAACCAGGGTGTCACGCCGACCATGCGTCGGGCTTCGCTCTGCCAGTCGGTGTTCTGCGTCATGACGCAGCAATGCGCGTCCGGACCCGGTCCTGTCAATCTGTTGTCCGCAAAGTGAAGTTGACGGGCCGTCACGGTCCTCTAAACTTGCCTCGTCACAGATCAGGACCGGCCATGGATCTGACTACCCCTACGGCACCGCGCCCTGCGGGCAAGCGCGAGCGCACGAAACAGCAGAACCGGCAGGTAATCCTGCAGGCGGCGCGCCAGGTTTTTGCGGAGCTGGGTTACGGTGCGACCACCGTGCGCGACATCATTCGCGCGACGCCGCTGGCAGCCGGCACCTTCTACAATTACTTCAATTCCAAGGAAGAAGTCTTCCAGGCCATGCAGGATGAGATTGCCTTGCGCATCCGTCCGCGCCTGCATGAGGAACGCGCCAAAGCCAAAACCATCGAGGAGTTCATCTCCGGCACCTTCCGCACGTTCTTCGAATATGTCGCCTCGGACGAGGCCAATTTCCATGCCATCCGGCGCAACACCGACACATTGCGGGTGCGCATGGATACGCCCGAGATCCTGGCGGGATTTCATGAGCTGCGCGCTGATCTCGAAGAGGCGATCGCAAGTGGTCTGTTTCCGCCGCTGGATGCCGATTATCTGATGGCGGCCATTGTCGGTGTCGCTTTCGAAATCGCCGAACGCATGCTGCGCCGTGAGCGGGCCTGCACCGAAGATGCCACACGTTTTGCCACCGCGCTGTTCATGGGCGGCATCAAGGCGTTGCCTGCGATAACCCCGGAGGCACCGGCATGAAGGCTCTCCTCTGCCGCGCCCTAGCCGAAGACCTTGACGGGCTTGCGGTTGAAGAGGTGGAGCTTCCTGCGCTCGCGCCCCAGCAGCTGCGCATTGCCGTACGCGCCGCTGCCGCAAACTTTCCGGACATCCTGATGGTTCAGGGCAAATATCAGCACCGCCCCGAGCTGCCATTCATCATCGGCGGCGAATGTGCCGGCGAGGTGGTGGCTGTAGGAGAAGCTGTGACCGGCTTTGCGCCGGGTGACAAGGTGGTGGGTGGCGCCTTCACGGGCGGCTTTGCCCAGTATCGGCATCTGGATCAGAGCCAGGTGCGGCATATTCCAAAGGATACGGACTTTGCCACCGCCGCATCGTTCACCACCGCCTATCTCACCGCTTATGTCAGCCTGGTGCGCCGCGCGGATCTTGTGCGGGGCGAGACGCTCTTGGTGCACGGTGCAGCGGGCGGGGTCGGACTTGCTGCGGTCGACATGGGCCGCATGCTCGGAGCGACAGTCATCGCCACCGCCTCGAGCGAAGACAAGCGGAATTTTCTGCGGGCCTATGGCGCCGATCACGTCCTGCCGTCTCAGGGCTTCCGCGATGCGGTCAAGGATCTCACCGGCGGACGCGGTGCCGATGTGATCTACGATCCGGTCGGCGGTGATGTCTTCGATGAAAGCGTACGCGCCATCGCCTTCGGCGGGCGTCTCCTGGTGGTGGGATTTGCCTCGGGACGGATTGGCCAGCTTCCGGCCAATCGCGCCCTGATCAAGGGCTTTTCTCTCCTCGGCGTGCGGGCTGGCGAATATGGCCGGCGCTATCCGGACAAAGGGCGCGAGAACATTGCCGCCATCGATACCATGCTGGGACAGAAGACGATCCGCCCGCACATCTGCGCCCGGTTCCCACTTGATGAGGCAATCCAGGCCCTCAGGATGCTGCAGAACCGCCAGGCGATCGGCAAGGTGATCGTCGAGCCTTAGGCCGCGCTCGCATTCAGGGCTGCAAGCACCCTGTCGGTCATTGCGGTGGTTCCCACCTTGGTCATGCCCGGCTGCATGATGTCACCGGTACGGTAGCCCTGTCCCAGCACCTGCTCGACAGCCTTTTCCAGAAGCACCGCATCTTCGACGCGCGCAAAGGAATACCGCAGGCACATCGCCAGAGAGAGAATGCAGGCCAGAGGATTTGCGATGCCCTGGCCGGCAATGTCCGGAGCGCTGCCATGCACCGGCTCGTACAGGGCAGCCTGGCGGCCATCTGCATCCTTCGCCCCGAGCGACGCGGAAGGCAGCATGCCAATCGAGCCGGTCAGTTCGGCGGCCTCGTCTGACAGGATGTCCCCAAACAGATTGTCAGTGACGATGACATCGAACTGCTTGGGATTCTTGACCAGCTGCATGGCGCAGGAATCGGCCAGGATGTGTGTGAGCTCTACGTCAGGAAATTCACTGTCATGGATCTTCTGAACCACCTGACGCCACAGCACGCCGCTGACCATCACATTGGATTTTTCGGCGGACGCGACACGCCCTGCACGCAGGCGCGCCAGCTCGAACGCGACACGGGCAATGCGCTCGATTTCGCGCGTGGTGTAGACCTGGGTATCGACAGCACGCTTCTGGCCGTCCGGCAGCTCGGTGATTTCCTTGGGCTCACCGAAATAAACCCCGCCGGTCAACTCGCGCACGATCAGAAGATCCAGTCCCGAGACGATTTCCGGACGCAAGGATGACGCATCGGTCAGCGCGTCGAAGCACAGCGCCGGCCGCAGATTGGCGAACAGGCCGAGATCCTTGCGCAGGCGCAACAGGCCGCGCTCCGGCTTCTTGTCGAAACTGAGCCCGTCCCAGCGGGGCCCGCCGACCGCCCCGAACAGGACGGCATCAGCAGCCTTGGCCTTGTCGATGGTCGGCTGGGGATCGGGCGTACCCAGGGCTTCATAGGCTGCGCCGCCAATGAGCGCAGTCTCGGTGGTCACCGCAAAGCCTCGCCTGCTGCGAAACCAGTCGAGAACCCGCGCGGTGGCGTCCAGGACTTCGGGCCCGATACCATCACCGGGAAGGAGCAGAATATGTGCGGTCATGATGTGCTCGATCTAAAGCCAAGCTGCCGACTGGGCCTGGCGCTGCTCAAAGGCTGCAATGGCATCCTCCTGGCGCAGTGTCAGGGCGATATCGTCCCAGCCATTGATCAGGCAGGCCTTGCGGAACGGATCAATGTCGAATTTGACGCAGCCGCCATCCGGGCCATGGATTTCCTGTGCTTCAAGATCAACCGTGATGATGGCATTGGCGCCGCGCTCGGCGTCGTCCATCAGCTTGTCGACATCCGCCTGCGGCAGCGCGATCGGCAGAATGCCGTTCTTGAAGCAGTTATTGTGAAAAATGTCGGCGAAGCTTGGGGCGATGACGCAGCGTATGCCGAAATCGAGCAGCGCCCAGGGCGCATGCTCCCGGCTCGAACCGCAGCCGAAATTGGCTCCGGCCACAAGAATCTGGGCTTTGGCATAGGCAGGCTGATTGAGCACGAAATCCGGATTGAGGCTGCCGTCGGGCCGTGTGCGCAGTTCATGAAACAGCGCCGTACCCAGTCCGGAGCGCCTGATCGTCTTCAGGAATTGCTTGGGAATGATCATGTCGGTGTCGACATTGATCATCGGCAGGGGCGCGGCGATGCCGCGCAGTGTCTTGAACGGTTCCATGGCGGCAGAAGCTAGCGGCGCCAGGGGCAGGGAGCAAGGTGCGAATGCGCAGCAGAGCTGCGATTTATGCGCTCGGCCAGGCTCTGCCGCCGCAGCGGGGCGCTCCGCCGGCGCAATCAGCGCGCCGCGCGGGCCGGCTGCGGCAGACATGCTCAGGCGACAGGGCGCAGTCGGGTGGCACCAGCCTCGCGCCTGGCCCTGCCCCGCGTGCCCTAGACCTGAGAGCGCTCGGCGGCCTCTGCGGCTGGCTCGCCAACCGCTTCGGTATCATGAAAGCGCGACAGGTCGACGATGCGCCGGCCGTCCTCACCGGTCCCCACGACATCGACAAAGCGCCGGCCCCAGAGAACAGCGGACGGCGCATAGGAGTGGCGTGCATAGATCGTATCGGCGAGCGAGTCATCGCGTCCCGACAGAAGAACCATCAGCTGTGCCTGACCCTGTTCCAGACTCTCGCGGGTTGCCCCGTAGAGCGGGCTCGTAGTGTCGATGCG
>JAGWRJ010000328.1 GCA_028869725.1 Alphaproteobacteria bacterium
GATCGCGCTGTCGCGGTTTACCGGCACCATGGCCATCACCGGTTCGGCCCTGACCGGCATCGCCTGGCTCTATGTTGCCTTGATGCCGGCCGGTGTCCTTCTGGCCATCGCCTTGGTGCCCTCAGGCGATGCGCCCACTCACCGGCTGGCGACGCTGCGGGAGCTTTGGGTATCGCTGCGCACCAATCGGCCGTTGTGGTGCTATTGCGGCATCATCGGTGCCTGGGGTTTGGGTCAGGGCGCATATCTGTCAGTAGCCTTGATCTTCATCTCCGATTACATGCACATGGCAGCGGCGTTTCCGCTGATGATGATCACTTTCTTCATTACGCAGGCGCTGACCATGCCGCCCTGGTATCGCGCTGTGGCCAAATTCGGTAAGCATCGAGTATGGGCGTTCAGCATGCTGGTCGATGTACTGACACGCCCCCTGATCTTGCTGGTACCGTTCCTGGGTGGCCTGCCCGCACTTCTCGGCTTTACGGCGCTCGGCGCAATGCTCAATGCGCCGGCCTATATCTGCCCCTACTCCGTGCTCGGCGATGTGGTCGACTATGATCTGATGCGCACGCGGGTAAACAAGGCCGGAAATATCTTTGCCTTCAACACGCTTCTGATCAAGGTGAGCATGGCGGTCGGAGCCGGCTCGGCCTTCGCCGCGCTCGATTTCTTCCACTACCATGTCGGCGGCCACAACACCCCGACGGCGCAGCTTGGGCTGCTGCTGTGCTACCTCGTTTATCCGGCCCTGATCTATTTTGCTGCGGTGGCCTTTGCCTGGAGCTTTCCCATCACTGCACGACGGCATCGGGCCATTCTGGCGCGCATTTCCCGGTCCGCCGATTCGGCAAATCCGGCTTGACCCGCCCTGCAATCAGGGCCAATATATACATCGTTTATATAGACCACTGGAACGCGCACTATTGGCGCGCCGGAGACCCGCGCATGTACCCCGACCCTCAGTCGCAATCGGCCGCGCTCTACGAGCGGGCTCTTAAGGTTCTTCCTGGCGGGAATTCCCGCCATACCGTCTTTTTCCCGCCCTATCCGATCTACGCGGTGCGGGCGAAAGGTGCCCGCATCTGGGACGCTGACGGGGTAGAGCGACTGGATTTCATCGCCAATTACTCGGCCCTGATCCACGGTCATAACCACCCCGAAATCGTCGCAGCCATTCAGCGCCAAGCCGAGCAGCTGACCGCGATCTCTTTGCCCACCCGCGAGGAAATAGCGCTCGCCGAAATCATCACCAGCCGCATCCCGGCGGTCGAACAGGTGCGTTTCTGCAACTCCGGCACTGAGGCCGTAATGATGGCCCTGCGGGCGGCGCGCGCCTACACCGGCCGTCCCAAGATTGCCAAAATCGAAGGCGCCTATCATGGCAGCAGCGAGACCGCCTCGGTCAGCGTTGCGCCCTCGCCCGAAGCTTGGGGCCACCCGGAGGCGCCGGCCAGTGTCGCCCCGCCAGGCACCGGCCCCGGCACCGCAGCCGACACCGTGGTGCTGCCAATGAACCAGGTCGAAGCCTGCCGAAAGCTCATTCGTCAGCACGGTCCCGAACTGGCCGGCGTGCTGATCGACCCGCTGGTCAAAAATCTCGGCTACAAGCCCGCCACCCGCGAATTCGTTTCGATGCTGCGCGAGGAAACCCGAAAGGTCGGCGCCCTTCTCATCTTTGACGAGGTTTACAGTCTACGCCTCGGCTTTCACGGCGGACAGGGCGCGCTCGGCGTAGCGCCAGATCTGACCGCCCTCGGCAAGATCATCGGTGGCGGACTTCCGGTCGGTGCCGTCGGCGGCCGCCGCGATATCATGACCACCCTCTTTGATCCTCGCAAAGGCTCTCCCAAACTCGGCCATGGCGGCACCTTCAATGCCAATCCGCTGACCATGGCGGCCGGGCGTGTCTCCATGGAGCTTCTCGATGAGGCCAGCTTTGAGCGTCTCTCGGCCCTCGGCGAACGGCTGCGCCAGGGATTGCGCGAAGCCCTCAAGATCGCCAAGGTCCCCGGCACCGTCGGCGGGGCGACCTCAATGGTATGTCTGTTTCACTCCGATGCGCCGATCGAAACCTATCGCGATGTCGTGAGCACAATGCGTGGCAATGTGCAGGCCCAGGCCCGTGCCGGTCAATTCTTCCGTCACATGCTGAACAATGGCGTGCTGATCGGCGCTCCGGGCTTTTTCGTGCTCTCGACCCCGCTCACCGAGGCTGATATCGATGATGTTCTTGAAAAGGCCCTGGCGGGGCTGAGGGCAATGAGCTGATGGACCAGAGCCCGCACCATCACACGCCTTCGGGCAAGCTCCGTGCCCGCGGCGCGGGAATTCCCTTTACCGGCACCCCGGGCACTTGGAACGCCATCACCGACGTTGCAGGCGTCGAGGTCGGCTACTGCACGCTGATCAAGGGCGAAGGTCCCTTGATTGTGGGCGAAGGTCCGGTCCGCACCGGCGTGACCGCGATCTTTGCCCATGGCCGTAGCAATCCCAATGCCGCTGCTTTTGCCGGACATTTTAGCATGAGCGGAAATGGCGAGATGACGGGCATGGCCTTTGTCGAAGAGCGCGGCCGCTTCGATGGACCCATCACCATCACTAATACCCATTCCTGCGGGCTTGCGCGCGATGTTACGGCACAATGGCTGTACGCCCAGCTGGCGGTGAGCTCCAAACAGGACCAACCCTTCTGGCTGCCGGTTTCCGCCGAGACCTATGACGGGGCGCTCAGCGACATCAACGGCCATCACATCAAGGCCGAGCACGTTCTGGCCGCCTTTGACGACGCCCGTTCCGGGCCCATCGAGGAAGGCAGCGTCGGTGGTGGAACAGGCATGCGCTGCTACGAATTCAAAGGCGGCTCCGGCACCGCATCGCGGCGGGTACGCTATGCGGACCGGGATTGGTGTGTCGGCGCCTTTGTGCAAAGCAATTTCGGCAAACGCCATCTGCTGCATATCGCCGGGATCCCGATCGGTACGGAGATCCCGATTACTGCCCCTCTGGTGCCGGACGCCGAAAACGGCTCCATCATCGTCATCGTCGCCACCGATGCGCCGATGTTGCCGCACCAGCTCAAGCGCATCGCTCGCCGTGCGGCCTATGGAATCGCGCGGTCGGGTGGCATTGCCTCGAATGAATCCGGCGATCTTTTTCTGGCCTTTTCGACCGCCAACCGTGCCGAAGTCGAGCAGCATGGAGGTCTGATATCCGTAGAGAGCCTGGCGGAAGAAGCGATGAGCCGGTTCTACGAAGCAACTATCGAGGCAGTCGACGAAGCCATCCTCAACAGCCTCTTTGCCAACGAGACCATGGTCGGCCGCGACGGCCGTGTCGTTCCCCATATCCCGATTGCCCGCGTGCAATCCATTCTCAAGCGTCATGGACGTTTGCTCGAGACACGCTAGTCCGATGCTTGCCAAGACCGGTAGCACGGTTTAGAGCCTGCCAGGGGAGCACCATCGGAGGGGCTAAACATGCCAACGGCACGGGCCCGTAGCAGGAAAGCCAGGCCATACCACAAGGGCAATGTCGCCGAGGACCTGATGGAAGCGGCGAGCAAGTTGCTCAAAGCTGGGCCAGTAGAAGATATTTCCGTACGGCGACTGACCCGGGAGGTCGGCGTCACTCCGGCCAATTTCTATAACCACTTTGCCAGCCTAAACGACCTTCTCCTGAACATCGCCGCCGAAGGCTTCGAGCGTCGCAACGCCCAAGCGGAACGCATCGTGGCGCGCGCGCGCGGTCGGCGCACTGCCCTTCTCGAGGTCGCAGTGATGTACGCGGATTTCGCGCTCGATAATCGCGAGCTGTTCCGGATCATGTATGGCCAAATCCCGAATGCACTGTCCAATGAACGCTTCCGCAAGGCGACCGACGGAGGAATGAGCATCGCCTCGCGCCTGATTTATGGCAACAATCGCCACGACGTCGACAATCCCTCGCTGTCGCACCGGCAGAACATTCTGGCCTATGCGGCCGCAGCTCTGGTCTCCGGTCTGTGCCGCAATCTGGTCGAGGATCTCTATGAGTTCCGCTCGGGAAAGCGCTCGGAAATCCGCAGCTTCGTCAGGGACGCCGTCGGCGCCTTTATCGACGGTACGGCGGCGGGAATGTTTGAAAACGAAAAATGAGCGGGGGCGCCAACGGCGCCCCCATTGACGTCATCAGAAATTGATCTCGAAACGCAGGCCGTAAGTTCGGCCATAATTCACATTGGCTCCGCCATTGGCGTACTGGAACTGCCAGATCACATCATTGAAGGCGTTGTTTAGGTAAGCCACGATGCGCTTGTTGCCAAAGCTCATTCCGACATCAACGTCCAGATCGTTAAAGTCGCTGTAGGGCGTTGTGTTCAGCGCGTAGGTTGGTGGCTGCGACGGCACCAGCCAGCCACCATATTCCAGCCGCCAATTGACATCGGCAAGAAGCTTGGTTCCGTCGTCGAGCGGATAGGCCATATGGCTATTCAGGTTGACGGTCCAATTGCGGGTGAGCGGGATATTCTGTCCAACAATCGACGTGCCTTCGGTTACGCCCTCAGTGTATTTGGCATCCAGCCAGCCGACGCTGACACCAAAGTTCCACCAGTCGGTGGCCTGGTATTGGGACGAAAGTTCCAAGCCATAGGTCCGAGCTTTGCCGACATTCTTCAGATAATAGAGAAAGAGGAAGGCCGGCTCTGAGGTGTCGGTTTCGGGCTCCACCAGATTGTTCTGAAGCATGTAGAAGAAGTCG
Source organism: Alphaproteobacteria bacterium (assembly GCA_028869725.1). Taxonomy (GTDB): domain Bacteria; phylum Pseudomonadota; class Alphaproteobacteria; order Micropepsales; family Micropepsaceae; genus Rhizomicrobium. Next base: position 4,738 of record JAGWRJ010000328.1, read on the forward strand.
CCGTCGAGGAACAGGCGGCCGCCCAGCCATTTGGTCTTGGCACCCACTTCATAGTTGGAATCGGTCTCCGGCCGGTAGGAGAGATAGGCGGGCGTGGAGGTCCCCAAATTGAAGCCGCCGGAGCGGAAGCCAGTTGAGTAGAGAGCATAGAGGTTTACATTCTGGTTGAGCAGGTACTGCACCGTAACGCTTGGCGAGATGTGCACGAACACAGGCGACTGGTGAGACTGGAAGGGATAGAAGATCTGTGAGAACAGCGGGCCTAAATAGGCCGCAGCGGTGGCCGATGAGGCCAGAGACGGCAGCGCGCCTTGGCCGTAATTGAGTTCCTTGGTGTCCTGGCTCCAGCGCAGCGTGCCGATGACGCTCAGAGCATCATTGACGTTGTAGGTGACGCTGCCAAACGCCGACAGCGAACGGGTATCGATGTAGCTGCCCGGCGTTCCGAATGCATTGACCGCGGTCTGCACACCTATATTGGGTACATAATAAGGAAAGCTGCCGCCCGCGGGAACGCCGGGAAGGCCCGCGCAGCCGCCGTCATACGGATACAGGTAAGCCGAGCACAACAGGTTCATATAGGTGAACCCTGGCGCAAAGGTCTGGTTGAGAAGGTTGAAGTCGACGCTTCCGGGGAATTCCCGGACGAACCCGAAATGCTCGTTGAAATAGTCGACGCCGCCGATCCAGCTGATCGTCTGATGCGCCGGTGAACGCCACAACAGGTTGACGTAATAGTTGTTCAGGCTTTCCTTGCGGATCTGCGCAGTTTGCTGGATGGCCGGGCCGGAGGTTGGATCGAACGGCGTCTGATCATTGTCTTCGATCAGATTGAGATGATAGTTGCGATAGGAAGTCTGCAGTTCGAACGAGCCGAGCCAGCTGCGGGTATCGTAGTTGATGTCCTGAGAGAGGTAGAATTGCTGCCAGTGCTCGGTGTTAGGCGTATTGCGCCGAATGGTCGACAGGGTTTCGGGTTGTGATATCGGAAAGCCGCAGCATTTGAACGGGTTGGCAATGCCGTTTGGCGCCAACGTCGTGCGCGAGGGGCCGCGGCTGTCCTCGAGCTCGGCCTCCCAGTTGACCGTTAGATTAGGGGTGACTTCCCACAGCGCGCCAACGCGACCGCCACGGTCGGAATTCTGGTCGATATAGCGGTTCAGTGTCGGATTGTAGAGCTGGCCTTCGTTCTGGTTGAACCACCAACCGGTGGCGCGCACGGCGAAGCGATCGGTGAGCGGGATATTGATCGCACCCTGCAGTTCGCTGCGGTCATAGCGGCCATAGCTGGCAATCCCGTAGCCACCGAAATGGTCCAAAGTGGGGGTCGCGTAGACAACATTTACGACACCACCTACCGCATCGCGACCGTAAAGCCCAGACTGCGGCCCTCTCAGCACTTCGATGCGCGAGACATCGACCAGATTGCCAAGGTTGGTCCGCTCGCCACCATCATAAATGCCATTACGGAAAAAGCCGAAATTGGGCTCGGCGTTTATGTCCACTTGGCGGATGCCGCGAATATTGATGTAGGTTTCGAAATTTTCAGGGTCATTGGGCAGCACCACGTTCGGAATCATCTGTACCACAGACTTCATGTTGGTGATGCCGAGGTTCTTGAGCTGATCGCCGGTTACTGCGCTGACAGAAGCCGGAACGCTGAACAGAGTATCGGGGCGACGCTCTGCGGTGACAACCACCTCTTCGATCGGCGTTGCCGCCTGGGCACGAGCAAAGGCAAAAAGCGGTAACGCGGCGGTTATCAGAAGTCCCAGTTTGCGTGTACGTGTCATTCAGATCCCCCTTTGGCCAAACTACGACCCACCATATAAACGACGTTCACATTTTTGACGCATTATGTCAACAACGTTCATATACCTCCCCCCAAGCCCCGTCCTGCGGCACCCCTGACATGCACGGGGCCTGGGGCAGCGACATCGCGGCTCAGTCCCAGGGAAAGCTCCAGGGAAAGGTCTGTTCATGAATGCGGGCGAGCCGCAACAGAATATCGTCCCGATGCCGTCGGGCGGTGATCTGCAGCCCTACCGGCAGGCCCGCCGCGGTAAAGCCAGCTGGCACCGAAATCGAAGGGTTCCAGCAGACATTTGCGACCACGCCGAAGGGTTCGACTCCGGATTCGCTTGCGTCCCGCCCGTCGATGGTTTCGGGAATGGTGCTGTCGGCCGGATAGGGTGCGCAGGCGGTGGCGGGCGACATCAACAAGTCCGCGTCGAGGAAGAAGGCGGCCATTTCCTGTTCGAGCTGATAGATCTTATTCCAGGACTGCTTGAGGTCGATCTCGGCCCGCCGTTCGCGGATCCGCGTGAGGCTGCGCTTGGTCTGGTCGGAGAGCATGTCATAGCCGTTCGGCAAAATGCCCTGGCGAACGAAATCCTCCTCGAGGTTGTAGAGCATGATCGCGCCCCAATGCCGGTACACGTTGACCGGAGCGAAGGCGCGGTGGAGTTCGGTCAAATTGGCGGCGCGGATCAGCCGGCTGGCCGCGTCGCGTGCCAGCGCCACCACCTCCGGCTCGACCACGGCATAGCCGTGATCGGCGGAGAACACCGCACGCAGGCCGCCCACGTCCAGCGTCTCGATGATGTCCTCATAGGAGAACGGAACGGCCGGCAGGGATTGGCGATCGCGATCATCGGGACCGGCGGCCACGTCGAGATAGCGGGCGGTTTCCCGCACCGATCGGGTCAGGGCACCATGAACCGCCCAGTTGGCAAAGCCGTTCATCTTTGCAATGCGCCCATGAGCCGGCTTCAGCCCAATCAGATTGGTGAAGGCCGCCGGCTCGCGGATCGAGCCCCCGGCATCGGTGCCCGTTGCCAGCGGCACCAAACCGGCTGCCACCGCGGCGGCCGAGCCACCGCTGGATCCGCCCGGCGTCATCTGCGGATTCCAGGGATTACGGGTGGCCCCGTAGGCCTTGGTGAAGGTCGCCGAGTCCATCCCGAACTCCGACATGGCGGTGATCCCGATGGGAATGGCTCCAGCGGCCCGCAAACGCGCGACATGATGGGAGTCGCTGGTGCAAGGGGCCTCGTTGCGCAAAAACCAGCTGCCTTGCGTAATCGGAAAACCGATGCAGTTCTCGATGTCCTTCACGCCCAGGGGCACGCCTGCCAGCGGCCCCGGATCTTCTCCCCGGGCAACCTTGCGGTCGATCTCCCGCGCCTGGCGCAACGCCATCTCTGCGTCGGTGCGAATGAACGCATTGAGCCGCGCGTTGCCGCGAGCAATGCGCGCCAGCGCATCTTCAATAGCGGCGGTGGCCGTGCGCTTTCCGGCCCGCACACCATCGGCGATTTCCACCAAGGATTCCATCAGGAGGGTTCTCCACTGTTGAGGGTCTGGGCAACAAGGTCACGCAGGCCGTTTGAGATGTTCTCGGTGTCCAGCACGCGCTGCAGGGCTGCGCGCATGCGGGCCTGGCGGTTGGCGTCGTAGCGGCGCCACTGAGTAATCTGTGCCATCAGCCAGCGGCCACTGGCTCGTCCCATGCGGTCGGCCTCGATGAGTCGCGCCGCCAGAAAGTCGTAGCCCGCGCCGCTGGGATCGTGAAACGCGACGCGGTTTTGCCGGCAGAAGCTGCCGTAATATGCCATCGCCCGGGCGATGTTCAGCTTATCCAGCGCTGGATGGTGCTCGAGCGCAACGATATGGTGGACTGCACCCGGCATGCGACTGAGCGCCTGGGCCATGAACCATTTGTTGATCACGGTCGGATAGGACGTCCAACGCTGGTAAAAGGCATCCAGCGTCGGCTGCCGCTGGACCACGTCATAGTTGACGAGGATCGACAAGGCCCCTTGCGCTAGCGTCATGCTGTGGGAGTGCAGCGCCCAACTGGCACACAGTTCGCTATCGCGATCCTGTCCCAGGGTCATCAGATAATCGAGGGCCAGTAGGGCCAGGCGGCGTTCGCCGATCGCCCGCATGTCGGGAAAAGCGCTGTCCGGGCGAATGGGCTGTAACAGTCTTTGACGCAACAGCATCTCATAGCGGCGCGCCAGCGCCTGCTGCAGATGCGCCCGCGCGGCCATATGGCTGTCCAGCGGCACCTCAGCCAGTCCATCGCTCAGCCGAGGCTCGTCGGGCAGAAGCAGAAGCTCCGACAACAGCCAGGGATCGTCCTCGCCGGCAAAAAGGGGCGCCAGGCCGTGCAGCAGATGCTCGCGGACGACCATGGCCTCGCCCCGCTGCGCACAGGCGGCCAGCCTGCGGATTTCGGTGACGAACAGGTTCTGGGCACTGTCCCAGCGCACATAGGGGTCGCGGTCGTGCAGCACCAGACAAAGCCGGTCCTCGGGGGCCATCGCCTGCTCGAGGCTGACAGGCGCCGAAAACCCGCGCGGCAAAGATAGAATCGCCGCCTCGCGCACATCTTCCAGGGTGATCGACGCTTTGGTGTCGCGCAGCTCCAGGACCGCGTCCTCGCTCAGCGGGCCGCCCTTTACCCGGAATTTGACCGGCTTTCCGCTTTTGCCGGTCAGGCCGATGCGCAGCGGGATGTGCAGCGGCCGCTCCGCTGCCGCGCCGGCCTGCTCGAGCTCTATCCGGAGCGTTTCACTGTGGGCATCATAGTGGCTGTCGACTAGGACCCGCGGCCGCCCAGCCTGATGGTACCATTGGCGGAACTGGGCGAGATCCCGACCGCTGACCGTCTCCATCGCCGCCAGAAAGTCGTCGATGGTGGCAGCCTGACCATCCTTATGGGCCAGATACCAAAGAAATCCTTGCTGGAACGGCTCGGGCCCCAACAGGGTGTGCAGCATGCGAACGAGCTCGGCACCCTTGTCGTAGACCGTGTTGGTGTAGAAATTTTCGATGGTGGAGTAGCGGGACGGTTGAACCGGATGGGCCGCAGGACCATCGTCTTCCGGAAACTGGTTGCGCATCAGCGCGCGCACCGCATCAATGCGGAAGCGTCCACCGGTCAGGTCTTCGGTGAAACGCTGATCGCGGTAGCGGGTCAACCCCTCCTTCAAGCCCAGCTGAAACCAGTCGCGGCAGGTGACCCGGTTGCCCGTCCAGTTGTGAAATGCCTCGTGGGCGATGATCCTCGTGATCGTGAGGGCTTCTTCGTCGGTGGCGATATCGGGATCGGCAAGGATGCCGCTGGTGTCGAAGAGATTGAGCCCCTTGTTTTCCATGGCGCCGCCATAGCCGGTAAGCGCCACGACATTGTATGTGTCGAGGTCGTATTCGAGGCCGAAACTGGTCTCGTCCCAGCGAAGTGCACGCTTGAGCGAGTCAAGCGCGCTCCTGCAGCGCTCGGGAACGCCCGTGTCGCTGTAGATCGCAAGATCGACCTTGCGACCACTTCGGGTGAGGAAGTGATCGCAGAGACAGTCCAGATCCCCGGCAATCACCGCAAAGATGTAGCAGGGCTTCGGGTACGGGTCTTCCCATGCAGTCCAATGGCGACCGCCGTCGAGCTTGCCCTTGCCGGTGAGATTGCCGTTGGAGAGCAGCACCGGGTAGAGCGCCTCATCCGCGGTGAGCCTGACGCGATAGCGGCTGAGAACGTCCGGCCGGTCGGGAAAATAGGTGATCTTGCGAAAGCCTTCGGCTTCGCATTGCGTCGCCAGGGTCTTTCCCACCAGGAAAAGCCCGCGCGAGGAGGTATTTGCGCGCGGCACGCAGGCGGTCACAATCTCCAGATCGAAGGCGTCGGGAGCCTCCGTGATTTCCAGCTGTGTCGCCATGCGCCGCCACACCGTCTCGGGCAGCGGCTGGCCGTCCATCGCGATCGAGATCAGCTCGTGGCCTTCACCGTTGAGGACGATGGGGGCGTCAACGGATAGCTTTCGAATGTGCAGGCGGCTGCGGACCACCGTCCGCTCGGCATCCAGCTCAAAGGCAAGATCGATGGTGTCGACAGCGAATGCTGGAGGCCGATAGTCCCGCGCCTCGGTAAAGCAGACATCCGCCATCCCTGAACCATTATATAAACGACGTTTATATTCTTGGTCTGTCTGCCGGATGCTGTCAATCCGGTACGGACAGGAAAGAACGCCGTCGCGCCAATGTCCCGCCCCGCCTTACGTGGTCCAACCACCGTCGATTACATAGGCCTGGCCGGTGGTGAAGGCCCCATCGTCACTGGCCAGGAACGTAGCAAGAGCCGCAATCTCTTCCGGCCGACCCAAACGGCCCATGGGCTGGCGTTCCTTGAACGCCTTCAAGGCCGCCTCATAGTCTCCGGTTGCGCAAAGGCGCTCGCGCAGAGAGGGCGACTCCACGGTTCCCGGACAGATGGCGTTACAGCGGATACCGCCGGCTACAAAATCCGCGGCCACCGACTTTGACAGGCCGATGACGGCAGCTTTGGTCGCGCCATAGGCGCAGCGATTAGGGACTCCCTTTATCGAACTGGCGACAGAGGCGATGTTGATGATCACGCCGGCCTTGCGGGCGATCATCGCCGGCAGGAAAGCGCGAATCATGAAGTACATCGAGTCCACATTAATCTGGAACGACCGCCCCCAGGCCTCCACGTCACAATCGAGGATGTTCCCGGCATGGACGTAGCCAACACCGTTGACGAGGATATCGACTGCCGGATTTTGCGCGGCGGCGGCGCGAACTGCCGCTTGGTTGGTCACATCCAGCTGATAGGGCTCGACGCCGCGCAGCGAGGCCAAGGCCTCGGCGTCGCGATCGGCGGCAATGACCCGGGCTCCCTCGGCGGCAAAGCGCTCGGCAATGGCCCGGCCGATGCCTTGGCCAGCGGCTGTGATAAAGGCGATCTTTGCCTCAAGCGCGCCCATGACGTCTGATCTCCTTGTATGTTCTGAAAGCGTTGCCCGAGCCTCTCATCCGGCCCCACCGGCTCGGCGTCAAGCAGCGCCGGCAGCTTCGATCCGCTCCGCCCTGAACACTTCGACATCGCCCTGGGCATAAGCGATCAGCCCGATCGCACGTCCGTTACGGTCATAGGTGAACTGGGTTTCGCCGGGCGTCTGCTGGGTGAAGAAGCGTCCACTCACATCCATGTAGACCGGACGCGCCGGAAGCCTTAGCCCCTCGACCCGACTATGGAGCTGGCCGTCCTCAATCCAGACGTCGACATAGGGCGCTTCCAGTCCGCTTACGATCGCGTACCGCCCCACATGGCGGGCCTGCTCCTCGGCACTGAGCACCCGAATTTTGCGCGGCGGGCGCATATAGCCCTGCCACTCA
>JAGWRJ010000329.1 GCA_028869725.1 Alphaproteobacteria bacterium
AGTGGCTGCGCGAGAATACTTGGAACCATGGAGTCGAAGTCAGGAATCAGCGCGTTGCCGTGAAGGAAGACAATTTGCGGTGCCCAGTTGTGTGGGTAATTAGCCGCAATTTTCGTTTGTCCGCTTCCAATGCGCCATATGCCGTCTGTCTCCGAGCGTACACCATATATTTTGTTCTGAAGAATGGAGATACTCTGCCAACCGGGCAGTGCGATCGAGGTTCGCACCAATGGCTCTGAAATTCTTACTCTTTGGGACTGCAACTTCGGCTGGCCAGCCACAATCAGTGCCATTCCATCCGGCGTCCATGTCGGCATTCCGTAACCGATGCTTTGTGCTCTGATATTTGCGATGAGCTTTCCCGCTTTGGATATCACTATGATCGCGACAGCGTTCCTTTCCATGGAAACGAAGGCAAGCTTCTTACCGTCAGGCGACCATATTAGACGATCAAGCAACGCCATGCCTGCATCGAATATTCGAATAGGGTTTGAATGTGGCGCCACGGTCCACACCGCGTTCGAGCCTGAGCGATTTGACACGAAGGCGAGGGTTCCATCGCTGGAATATGCTGGTGACTCAGTGGAGCCGTCCGCCGGGTAGAGTACAGTGATTTTTTGTGTTGCCGTCCGTGACCCGAGAGCCAGACCCGTCCGGCTGCTGTCAATTTCCGCAGCCAGCATGCCGTCGGGACCAGATGCAAGCCGATTGATAGATTGCGAGCTGGCATAGAGCTGATACGATTGGCTACCGCTTTTTGGAAGAGCCCAAAGCTCTGAACCGATTCCGTCAGAAACGCTTGCAAGGACCGTGTGTGAGTCCCACGTCCATGTGAGAGATCTGATACCGCGCATCGCCCCGATAACTTTGTCATGTCCGGTGGTCAAATCCCTTATGCGTACTTCCCCATTTGTTGGTCCGAGCTGGCGGATATAGGCCAGATATGTTCCATCTGGGGAAATGGAGGGACCGTGATCACCAGGAATGTCTGGGCGTGGCGTGGTTACTGGCTGTACTACATCCGTCTTGGGATCGAGGCTGTGGATCGTCTCGGGTCCACTGGGGCGTGTGCGGTCAACGTAATAAATCCGCCCAGATTTCCTGTCCCAAGAAATAGATGTACGTATGCTATTTGTACAATGCCCTACATTCACGTTGTCTTGGTGGTCCAGACGCGCGATAAAAATATGACAACGGTCATGGGCACGGTATGCCACGTGGGCACGGTATGCGACGTAGGCGATGCGCTTTCCATCGTTGGACCAGCTAGGTGACTCTGCGTCATACCCCTCCGGGCTGATGGCAGATGGATCGGCGTGATCAACTCTTCGTACGTAGATTCTGCGGGAATGGGCATCAATTCCTGAAGCGTATGCTATCATGGCCCCATCCGGAGAAATCGCAGGTTGGCCTTCAAGTTGGGGTGTAGCGACGAATGGTCGGCTTCCCATCACCATCCACTTCTCTTCAGGCCGTTCGATCCAGACTTCTGTTCCCACCAGAAAAATGATTGCCAATGCCGCCAATGCAATTAGCGACACACGTCGTGTGCCCGACAGGTATGCAGAAGTTCGCGCCGGAAGCGGTTGATCAGCGCTTCTTTCATGGGTGCTTTGGTCGCGCGGCGTGGCTTCGGTCGGCTTTAGGCGGTATCCGACCCGCGGCACTGTGTCGATAGTGTATGGCGGATGTTCGTATCCTGCAGCGTATCTGCGCAGTCGAGAGATGCAGCGATTAATTGCATCGTCTCCGATAATCTGTCCGTTCCAGCATGCGGCGATTAGGTCGTCTCTCGACACCACAGCGCCATTAGCTCTGGCGAGGCAGACTAAAACTTGCATTACACGCGGCTCTACAATTACGGCGTCGTATTGGTCAATCAACTGTCGTGTTGACGGAGAGACCCTAAGCAGACCGAGCGAAAAATCACACTCGTGTGCGAGCTGAATCTTGTCAGGCATCGCTTAGCACCTCGCATCGTAATTCATCGTCGCCGTATCAGGCGCAGCGGCAAACAATCACCCGGTCATCACATCTCTATCCTTTCGCGCCTGACAGGGATGCGGCGAACTGACTGCGCGATGGCGCCACCGATCGTCGCATTTTAAAAGGAGTAAGAAAATGGGTACAATAGCAGGCGCGAAGCGTCTAAGAGTTCGCCCTCAGCAGGAGGTTATAGGTGACCTTCTCACACTTGCGGTTGGTACGTTGGCTTGGTTCCTGTCACTAGCGTCAATTGCTATACTTATTTAGTGACACACCAGCCTGTGCAGAGACATCTCTGACTTCAGTTTTTTGTCATAAAATATTGACGAATAGCGTGTGCCTTTTGATGTCATCATTTGATCTCGCTGGGCAAACGCCATATCCCGTGATCCATGGAAAGCAGGGACTTTATACCGCATCAGCGGTCTTATAGTGTGTCTGCCCTCAAACGGAGGTTGGGTTCCGCTCTCTCAACCTTCGCGTCGACTGATTGCCTCTATCTTGGCGCTCACAAGTGATTGCGGTGCACGCTAGCTTGGATAAATGAGGGGATCTTGATCGATCTCAATCTCTCATGCGGGTGACAACACGAATGCGCAGACTCGCGACCCTCTGTACTGCAAGAGATATTTGTTAGCTTAGTACGCTTCGTGGATTTGCCAGACTTAGTTTGTGAGCGCCGCGATCAACTCAGCTTGGCATTGGCCGCTGGTTCGTTCAGGAATGCCGCCAGTTAATGCGGCCTATAGTTAGACTATAGATGGAGATGCTGTTCGCGAACCAAGCAGCTTAGATGGGAAAGAGGAAAGTGATGTGGGAAAGCGGGCGTGAAATGTGTGCGTCTTATGAGAGGCGTTCTTTCGAATGGCCCGGTGTGAAGGCTTGCGTTTCGCTCAAGCTATGCTGAAGCCAGCCCTTTGGATATCTGTGGTTACGATTATGCCGACATGGGTAATCTCATTCTCGTTAAACAGAAATTTTGAGCATGAAAGCTCTCGCTAACGTGCCGACTGAAGCCCGGTAAGGTTCCTGTGTGGCAGAATTTTGAGCACGGTGGACAATTGGTGGACGGCAGACAAAGTTCTCCGCAAAGGGCGTTGTATTGGGAAGCTGGGACATGCAGTGGTCGAGAGGCGCGAATCTCGTCTGGTGATTTATTGGCCCTCCAGGCGAGGGTTCCGGGACTGGTCAGCCGCTAGGCGATAGGCCAAGACGTAAATTTTCTCGAGAAATCGAGCATTTGCATCCAGCCGCCCGACTTGCTAATCCCTCTTGTCCAAACTCCCAGGTACAGCTAGAAACGCGGCCTTGAACCGACCGCTGGCCCTTCGAGCTGGTCTCGGTTCGGTGGCCGCTGTGGTTCAGCGACGGGGGTGCGTCGCTATCGAATTGAGTGGACGCTGTGGTGTGGAGAGGTGGCTGAGCGGTTGAAAGCACCGCACTCGAAATGCGGCATACTCGCAAGGGTATCGAGGGTTCGAATCCCTCCCTCTCCGCCAGCGTGTACGACAACAAGCTGATTTCAAAAGAAGAATTTTCAAAGACGTTCGCCGGCCCCATTTTCGGTCCCACTTTTTCTTCGCGCCGATTTGGCCAAATTAGTAGGACCGGGTTCCGCGCGGACAGCCGCGCGTCGCGCTGACGGAGAACCGGCAATTCGGCTCTAGGAAGCATCTCGCTCCATCTTGCAGATGGACCAGAACGATGGCGAGAGGCGCTGTGCGGCTTCAGCCGCGCGCGCGTCAAGTTAGGCTGCAAGGAGGCCGCGCAGCGGTCGGGAAGCGCCGTCGGACGGAGCCGGCGCGACGCGCGCGTGCCGGCGCACCCGCAGGAGCGCGCAGCGCGGAATCGAGTGCGACCGGCTCCGTCCTTCGTGTATGTAGGAGCGCAGCCGTATGGCCGAGGCTCCGCAGAGCGCCGCCGCGCGGTAGTGTCCTAATTTGGATTTTCTGATGGCATCAGCCCGTGCCGCCGCAAAACGATGTCGGGGATCATCGACGAACTGTAATAGAAGGTGCCCGGGTCACCACCTTTAAGGCGCCAGACAATTCGCCGCGCGGCCTGTTCGGTCTCAAAGCGGGCATCAAAGTAGGCCGGAGCCGTCCCCAAGATTAGCGCCTCCATTCGGTTGGCACTCATGGGTACCTCGCCCCAGTTCGGATAAGCGCTAAGCTGCCGCATATATTCATTCAGCAGGTCCGAGATGATGTCATCCGTAATCGGGCGCGGATAAAGGCCGGCCTTTCTCATGCGGCGGCGAAGATAGCTGCCAACCCGAAATGCAGCCCATCCCACTCGCACATAGCGGCCGACTTTGGCGATGCGAGCAGGAACGCTCACCTTGCCCTCGCCTCTGCCACGATAGCCGCTCTAACGGCCTTCACCGGACTGTCTATGGGCCCCGTATGCAGGACGGCGAAGAACCGCCGCTTGCCGTCATCCCGCTCATAGGACCAAGCATAGGCCCGTGTAGCCCCGCTGGGGGAGCCCGCCAGGTCGAAGACGCGGACGGTGCCGTTCCAGACCGTCTTGCCCTCAAATTCCTCATGGAGCGGGACAGATTGGAGAAGCGTGGCCCTGCCGCCGTTCTGGGATTCGACGGCGCGTTTGAGTTCATCTGGGGTCACTTCGCTCATGTTTGATAGTATACCTTGCGAGCGGGAGGCCGCGCCATGGATACACGAAACCCGATCCCTTGCGAATATCGAGAGAATGGCTGCACGGACCCGGCGTGTAGCATTAGGCATTGTGAAGAACGCAAGAGGACGGCTAACGCCGAGGCTAAAGAGCGCGCGGCGCGGGAGGAAGAAATTGACGCGGAAGCCCGCGATATGGCTCCTGCTTGGTTCCGGCAAAAGGGCATAAGGAGCCCCTCCGAGAAGCAAATCCGAAGCTTTATCCGTAACCCGAAGGTCCGAGAAGCCGCGCAAAAGCGGGTCGCCCTTCGCCTCAAGCTCTAGTGTACTAGTTTCACCGCCAAAGGTGTCCGGCCAATCAAAGGCGGTTATTACCGGCAATCCCGATATCGCACGGATCAGCACAAGCCATGTCGAGCGCAGCAATTTGACCATGCGGATGCAGATGCGCCGCATGACGCACCTAACCAATGGTTTCAGCAAGAAGCTGGAGCATTTGAAGGGTGCCGTGGCGCTCCATTTTGCGCACTATAATTTCGTACGCGTCTACAAGTCCCTGCGGATCACTCCGGCTATGGCCGCAGGCGTCGAAGATCGGCTATGGTCGCTGCAGGAATTGGCCGAAGAAACGTCGAGGTAGATATGGCCGCATTCAAATTGGTGCTCAAATTCAATAAGAACAGCCTTTGCAGAGACGGAGCCGCCTTCCTAGTCGTTCAGAACCATACCACGGACGACGATGGCGACATTTTGCTAACTCCGGAAGCCGCGTCCCCAGAAGAGTTTGAAGGCTATCTCAAGATGATTCAGGCTGATCTTGATAAGGTCGCAAAGGAGGCCCGAAAGAAGTTTGCGGAAATGCGGAAGGGAGGTCAGCGTCCGCTCGGTCTGAAAACAATATAAGCAGCCGTTCCTCTCGCGTCCGGCACTCATGCCAAGACCAGCGGGATTTCCATTTTACGGTAGGGACTGGTTTGCGTTCGGCCATGAGCCGACGATAGCGGTGACCTGCTCAGCTCGGCAGATCGAGGAAAATTCAAAGGCTCTAGACCATCAGGTCTGGGTTTGATCGGATCATAGCACGGAGATCGGCGAGGAGCTGGGAATGGGTCTTGTTGTACCGCCATTCGCATTCCTTGAGGTGGAGTTCGAAGTTTTTCTTGACGCCGTTGAACTTGGCGAGCCTGCGCTTGGTGAAGCTCCAGAAGGCTTCGATGCCGTTGATGTGGACGTTGCCGCGAGCGAAGGACTTGCTCTTGTTGATGCGGACATGTTTGTCGAAGCCGACGTCGACCAGACCGCTGTAACCGCGCCAGGCATCGGTGTGCAGCACGCTCTCGATGCTCACTTTTCCCTTGATAATCGGGCGCAAAACCTTGGCCGAGGCGTTGGGGACGATCTCGGTGTAGACGCGCCCCTGGCGCTCGTAGATGCCGAAGACAGGCTGCTTGGAGGTGCCGTGCCCTTTCTTTCGCGGCCCCGGCCGGCCACGCATGCGGTTGGGTCCGAAATAGCTTTCGTCGGCTTCCACAACACCCACGAACAGCGCCTTCTCCTGCAGCTGGCGTGCGTGGATCAGGCGGCGAAAGGCCAGGAAATAGCGGTTGACGGTCTTGCGATTCAGCTTCAGCAAAAGCGCTGCCTTGCTGGCCTCGATGTCGATGCAGAAGCATTCCGCGACTTTTTCGACCCGATATCGGCTCAACTTGCTGTTTCGGAACATCTTTTCAGGCTATCAGCGTTAGCCTGATGGTCTAGAGCCATTCAAATTAGGACACTACCCGCCGCGCGACAGAAAATTATGCGGTGCAGTATCAGTCTTGCGTCACCCGCCCCTGCGCATCGATTTCTACCGACTTCACCGGACTCAATTCGATATTGGCGCGGTAGCGCGCATAGCGCCGCTCGCCACTGCGGATCAGCGCGCCCTTCTCCACTAGATCGGCGAGATCGCGCGTCGCCGTCGGGGCGGATGTACCGGTGATGGTGATGTAATTGCCCGCGCTCAATCCGCCCTTGAAGCCTTCCGGTCCTTCGCGCAGCACGCGGAGCAAGGCCTTCTCCTGCCGTGCATTGAGTTCGCCCTTGAGACGATCCAGAAGGCGCGTCTTGTCGAGCAGGAACTCGATCAGAGCGGTGGTACGCCGCTGCGCTTCGATCGACACCCCCGCAAACCAACGTAGCCAGTCAGTCAGATCGGTCTCGGTGTTGTTGCGCTCCAACGCCTCATAGTACGCCTTGCGCCTTGCCAGCATCGTCATCGCCAAGGCCGTCAGCGGGGGATGACTAAGGCCTTGCGCCAGTGCCTTTTCCGCAATGGCGCGACCGATACGCCCATTGCCATCCTCGAAGGGATGAATGCACTCGAAATAGAAATGCGCGATCCCCGCGCGGGTGAGTGCCGGAAGCGGGTTTGACCCATCCGGCCCGGTGCGATTGAACCAGGCAATGAAGCGCTGCATCTCGCCAGGCACCTTGGCAGAGGGGGGCGCCTCGTAATGCACCTTCGGGTTGTGCAGCGCGCCCGAGACGACCTGCATCGGCTCCGTGTGGGTGCGGTAGCTGCCGATATTGCGGATATCGCGACGCCCGTTTGTCACCATGCGGTGCCAGGCAAACAGCGTCTCATCCGACAGGGGCGCAGCGAATGAGCGGTAGAGATCGACGGTCATTTCGGCGATGCCCTGCTCAGCAGGCTTCACGCGCCGCCGGTCGTCGGCAAGACCGAGCTGTTTCCGGATCAAGGATTGCACACTCCCGCGGTCGAGCATCTCGCCCTCAATCTCGGAGGTGGTGAGCGCCTCGGTGCTGAGCGCTTCGATGACGAGCTGGTCTTTGTCTTCGGGCCCCAGATGGGCAAAGGCGCCCGCGAACATGCCGCCGCCCAGGAGAAATTGCTCCTCCGCCCGCCGCAGCAGGTCGGGGTTCCAGGTGAATTCCGGCCATTCCGGCCGCTGCCAGTTCCAGATCATGATCGATAAACAGCTCATGATCGATAGTAGGAATTCTATCAATCATGCCAATGTTGGCGTTTGGAATTCCTGCGCCTTAAGCCATACGCGCAGCTTAGAGACTCTATGCGCAACTATTCTTGCGCATAGACTTGATAGTTGCGCAGATGGGTTCTAAATTGCGTATAGGGGATTTACGCGCAACAAAGAGGCTTGATTGCCTAGGCGCTTTCCGGAAGAGGATTTACGGGCGATCGAGGACGCCGTGCGCGGTCAGCCCGACGGGGTGACCGCGCAGCAGATCGCCGATGCGCTGGAGTCCGCGCCACCGCGCCGGACCCTACAGTACCGCCTCAAATCTCTTGTCGATGACAAGCGCTTGGTTATGGAGGGCGAGGGACGCTGGGCGCGTTACAAGCTGCCTCGCATCGAGCCGACGGTGGGCGCGACGGCGGAGGGCCCCGAAGGTGAGGCCGCCATCCCGGTTTCGCCCGCCGGGGAAGAAATCCGCGCCTATCTCCGGCAAGCTCCTGCGGCCCGCAAGCCGGTTGGTTATAACCGCGCCTTTCTTGCCTCCTATCGCCCGAACGAGAGTTTCTATCTCTCCCAGGACGAACGCGCTCATCTTGCGAACGTGGGCAAGCCCGACTTCGCGGCGCAGCCAGCGGGGACCTACGCCAAGCAGATTCTAAATCGCCTTCTGATCGATCTGTCCTGGAATTCGAGCCGCCTCGAAGGCAACACATATTCGCGGCTCGACACGCGGCGCCTGATCGAATTCGGCGAAGAGGCCGAAGGGCGTGACCGCCTCGAAGCGCAGATGATCCTGAACCACAAGGACGCCATCGAGTTCCTGGTCAGCACCGCCGAAGAGATCGACTTCGACCGCTATACCATCTTGAATCTTCACGCGATCCTCGCAAACAACCTGCTGCCGGACGAGTCGGCAGCAGGAAGGTTACGGCGCATTCCCGTCGGCATCGAGAAATCCGCCTTCCATCCGCTCGAAGTGCCGCAGACCATAGAAGCGTGTTTCGACCAGATGCTCACGAGCGTCGCCGCGATCGAAGACCCGTTCGAGCAGGCGTTCTTCGTCATGGTGCAGTTACCCTACCTCCAGCCGTTCGACGACGTGAACAAGCGTGTTTCGCGGCTTTCCGCGAACATCTCCCTCATCAAGGGAAACTTCTCGCCACTCTCCTTCGAGGGCGTGCCCCGCGGCATATACACGGAAGCCGTTCTCGGGGTTTACGAACTGAACCGGGTTGATCTTCTTCGCGATATTTTTATGTGGGCTTACGAGCGCTCCGCCGCGCGCTACACCGCGGTCCGACAGTCGCTCGGCGAGCCCGATCCGTTCAGGCTCAAGCACCGCGACGCACTGCGCACGGTCGTGGCGGAAATCGTCCGCGCCGGCATGGACCGGAAGGCAGCTTCCGCTCAGATCGCCTCGTGGACGCAGACGCATATCGATACGCCCGACCGCGAGCGGTTCCGTGAGATCGCCGAGAGCGAACTCTTAAGCCTGCACGAGGGCAATTTTGCGCGCTATCAGATTAGGCCGTCCGAGTTCGCGGTGTGGCGCGCCACGTGGGCCGATAGCGGTGCTCGCGAACGCAGGTAAATGGACATGCCGGCCGTGAATGACGGCGACACCGTAACCACCAAAGCCGAAGGCCGCGAACGCCCGGTGGCGAAATCACGCGGCGAACCGACGTGAAGCACAGGCGACAGACCGCGACCGATGCCGCCGGCCCATGCAATGGCTACGGTCTGTATTCGGCGTCTCACGCCTGCGAGGGATCAGGCCCGTAATACAGGCTGATGGTGTGGGTGGCTTCGGCAAAGAAGAGCTGGCGATCTTCGAGCTCCTCACCAAGCCCGAGCCGAAGCTCACCAAAGTCCTGAAGATCGAAGTCAAGAAAATAGTGCGCGTGCTGCTCGCCAAGCTGAAGCGCGAAAAGCTGGTTCTGGACTGGCGGCTGAAGGAACCGGCCAAGGCCGAT